>JANQOL010000780.1 GCA_028289675.1 Pirellulaceae bacterium | reverse complement strand
TGGACGGACATCGACTTTCTCGGCTCCAACACCGTCACGGATAACTTTATTACGGCCAGCGGGCCAGTCTCTATGGTGCTGCGCGGAATGTCCGCGTCGAACTGCGCGAACCAGATCATCCAAGCCAATCATGTTGGCTGTGCGATTACGATTGAAGACTCCGTGCTGAGCGGTGCCGTTGACGAAACGGTCAGCGGCCACGATGGCAGCTTGACGGTTCGCAGGTCGTCGCTGCTGGATTCTGACCAAGGAATCAACACCAGCTCGGCTACTGGCGTCACCCTGAACGTCGAAGATTGCGTGATCGGTGGTTGTCGCGAGTTGGTGAATCTAGATCCCGACGACAACGTGAGCATCGCACGCACGCGCTTCTATGGTCGAACGGGATTGGCCAGCGATTCGTTTTTTAGTGGCTCGCTCAAGCACTGCGTTTTCGACGCCAGTCGGTTTCCGTCCGCAGCCGGCCTGGTCGTGCGTTGGTCAGGCAACACGGATGTCCAGAATTGTTCTTTCTACGGTCAAGCCGGCGGAGTGGCTGGCGACCTACGCTCCGGAGCGTTCAATATTCAGCTGACCAACAGCCTGTTTGAGAATTGGTTTCGAACGATGCTCCAGGCCGGTGGAGCATTGAATTTCGACCATAGCATCTATCGCAATTGCTCAACGATCGGTTCAACGACCAACACCAACGAGGTGGGCGCTGGCGGGACGGCGGCAATCTTAGTGGATCCGACTGGCGACAACTGGACGCCGACAGCGGGCTCGGACGCCATCGGCGCCGGCGTGCATCTCGGCGCATCCATTGGCTACGGCGGCGGACCCGTCACGAATCCACCCAACATTGGAGCCGTGTAATGAGCCTCGTCAAGCAACTTCGCACCGATCTAGTTGCCGCGATTGGAGCCATCGCCGAGGTGCAAAACCGTGGCATTACGCCCGAGCCGGTCTGGGTTCCTCCGGAGAAAGATCGTAGCGATGTCACGAGTCCCGAGATCTTGGTTGCACCCTACAAGCGCTCGGTCGAAGTGCGTGATCGCCACCATCGAATCCACAAGATAACGCTTCACGCCGCCATCTTCGATCCGCTTGAGCAAGGCAGCGAGGACGACACGGCGGAGAGCAATACGCTACTGGCGGAGGCGATGATCGACAACTTGCTGGGTGTGAGGTTCGCGACGGGCAGCAAGATGATTTGCGTGGCTGCCGAGCAGCCAGTCTTAGTCCACGTGTCCCACTGGCGTCAAAAGCGCCTGTTTACGAGCTTTGTTGAATTCACTTTCCAATAAGGAAGCTGAGATGAGTGAGCCGATCTACAGTATCCCGCCGGATACGATCAACCATGACAACTTGATGGTAGCGACAGGAGCTACGCCTTGGACGCGGCCCGAGTCGCTTATGCGGCCGTTGTGGGACGCTGGCGTGACGGGTCGAGGATGCACCGGAATCAACTTGGATACCGGTTTTACGCCGCACGTTGATTTGCCGAACCCAGGCGACGAGTCGACGAACTTCATGGGCGGTTCTGCCAGTGACATTCGCGATCGCCATAGTCACGGCAACCACTGCATCGGTTCCATGGTCGGCCGCAATGGCATCGGCGGAGCCCCGGAAGCCGACTTGAAGGTCGGCAAGGTGCTAGGCGACAACGGCAGCGGAAGCAACACCGTGGCCGGCCTCAACTGGGCGGCCAGCGTGGAAGGCGACGTGGTGTCTTGTTCTTGGGGCGGTGGTCAGTTTGTTGACAGCTCGACCGTGGCAGCCTGCAAGCGCATCGAGGAGTCCGGCAAGTGGCTTCTGTTCGCGGCCGGCAACAGCAGCTACAACGGCCGCAACTCGGTCATCGCTCCGGCATTGTCGCCCAACAACGTGGCCGTCTCGTCGATCAACCAAG
>JANQOL010000750.1 GCA_028289675.1 Pirellulaceae bacterium | reverse complement strand
AGCTCAGTGGCGGCACCAGCATGGCAATCAGTACCAGGAACGAACCGAAAAAAACCACACCACGCCACCCCCCGCCGCGTGACTCCGCCGCAGCTGTTTGGCTTTCGGACACCGCTCCGATTCTCAGCGAATAGAAATAGACCATCAACAACAGAGCGGCATAGTACAGGGCGGCGGGAATGATGGCTGCTTGGATGATGTCGGCGTAAGTAACGGCGGGTTCCACCATTTCCAACATCATGAACGCGCCTGCACCCATGATCGGCGGCATCAGTGCCCCGCCAGAACTGGCAGCCGCTTCGACACCAGCCGCTGTTTCGCCTTTAAACCCGGAACTCTTCATCAATGGAATCGTCATCGTACCCGTCGTGGCCGTATTGGCGACCGCGCTGCCGGACAACGATCCCATCATGGCGCTACTGACCACCGATACCAGTGCGGGCCCGCCGGGAACACGTTGAAAAATTCTACGTGCCAAATTGATGACGTAAGCTGTGGCTCCCGTTTGTTCGAGCAGCGTACCGAACAGTACAAACAAGAACACGTAGTAGAACATCACCTTCAAGGCGATCCCAAACACGCCGCCAGATTGCAAGAAGGACTTTTGCACAACCTGCTGCCAACTGAAGCCCCGGTGCGGAAACAACCAGTCAGGCATGCTTTGCCCATACAGCGCGTAGGCAATAAACAGCGTGCATAGAATTGGTAGAGTCCAGCCAATTGCTCGGCGCGTTGCTTCCAGCACCAGCAGCAGTCCAGCCAGGGAAATTGCAAAATCGACCGCGGTCTCTTCGCCAGCGCGGTCACCCAGCACAGTTCCGTCAATCCACCAGAAGGAGAGCTTGGTTTCGCTTTGCACGAATACGTAACCAAACGTCAAGACGGTGGCCGCAATCAGTCCCCAGTCGAGCCAGCGGAGCACGGTGTTTTCGGGGCACCATTTGCAAGCTGGCTTGGACAAGAAAACCAGCACGACGCCCAGCAAACCGAACAGTGCCAGGTTGGGTTGCTGATTAAACAGAGTGGTGTTGGCCGCGACCAACACAAATACGCACAGACAAACAGCCAGCGCGTTGAATGCAATCTTCCGAGTGGATGTCATCCGCTATTGTTCAGGCCAAATGCCGACCTCTTGATAAAACTTGACCGCACCCGGATGAAAAGGGGTTCCCGTATCCTTGACGACATTCTTGGGATTGATGGCCTTGCCAGCAGGGTGCTTTTCAACAATTTCTGCTCGATTCTCGTACATCAGCTTCGTCAAATTGTAGACCACGTCCTCGGGCACGCTGGCGTGCGTGATCAGCTGCATGTTTCCCACATTCATGCCCACCAATTCACTATCCAAATCGTCATAAGTGTCCGCACTAATGGGAACTGGAAAATAAAAAGGATACTCCGCAAGTTTTTCGGCGACGTTGGATTCGAACTCGAGAAAAACCACATCCTGGGAGGCGCACAACTGGACCACGGCAGGAATGGGAATCGCCCCGCCCATGAAGGACGCATCGGCCTTACCGTCCGCAATCATATCCACGGCGGTAATGTAGTTGCCGTTCAACACGGTCAGATCGTCGTAGGAGACTCCATGAGCCTCAAGCAGTGGCTTGAGAAAGTAGTCAAATCCTGCGCCGGCTGGTCCCAACACAACTCGTTTTCCCTTCAGGTCGGCAATCGTTTTGATGCCCGACGACTGCGTCGTGACAAACAATCCCACGTTGGGAGCTATCGTGGCCACCGCACGGATTTCGTACGGCTTGTCCCAGTTGCCTTCGCCCTTAGTGGCAAAATACGAGATGGCGGCATTGGCCATGCCGAATTCGATCTCGCCACCATCGAGCATGCGGATGTTCTCCTGCGTACCCTTGGTGCCCTGCGGTTTCACCACCCAATTCAGATCGCCTTGGTGTGCATCCACCACCCCGGCAATGGCATTTCCGACTGGAGCAAATGCGCCTCCCGCTGGCGCGGTACCGACGGTCACAAATTGGCGTTTTCCGCCGGAGCTGCCGGCACCGGTGCTCGATCCCGAGTTGCTGCAACCAGACAACAACGCGAAAAGTCCGACCAGGCTCGTCATCCACCACAGATGCGGCTGAAATCGTTGTTGGGCCATGGCGTTCATCCCTCAAGGTAATAGCTTTGCTAGCAGCAGATGGTAGCACGTCGCTATCACCCTAGCTAGTGCGAGTCACGCGGAAGCCAATCTGTCGCGCTCCCCAACCGGCGTTTCATTGGACCGACGTTTCCGCGGAGGCGACAACCACTAGCGTTTCCTTTTCTTAGACGCTTTTGATTTACCTCGTTTTCGTTTCCAATTGGCGCGGGCCCTGGTCATCAACGCACTCATGTCTTCGTCCATCTCAAGCATAACCTTGGCAAAGGCGGTGAACTCCAGCATTGGATTTGCGCCCGCTCTAAGTAACGGCCTCACACAGTCCTCGTCACCGACGTAGGTTGCACGCATTAGTGGGGTTTCGCCATCTCCGTTGGTTGCATCAATGTCGGCGCCGTAGCGGATTAACAAGTTGATGCAATCTGGGTGCGATGCGCACTGCCTTAGTAGCGGATGGCCCTTCTTGTCGATCAAGTTGGGGTTCAGTTTTGCCTCTAGCAACATCCGCAGCAAATTAGGGTGCTCGAATTTATCAATAGCCGGCCATTGGCCATCCCGGATCGAGCTCAAATCGCCCAGCCGACTAATCAACTCCTCGACTCCCTCAATGTGCTCGCCCTCTTGAATGTGGTCATGCTTCATCAAACGCAGCAGCCGCGCGATCGTCGGTTTGGGGCCTTTGATTTTTCTTTGCGGCGAGGTTCCCGCCAAGCTGGCCCTAGGTTGTCTTCTGCTCGCCGCCGGCTTTTTACGCCACTTGGCCTGCGCCTGCTCCAGCACTACGGCCAACTGCCGATCTTCTTTCAGCGTTTGCGTCGTGTGCCGATCAAGACGCAAGGTTGGATTGGCACCGTGCTTCAGCAGGCGTTTGACTGCAGGCACACGTTTCAAAAAGATGGCTCGCATTAGTGCCGTTTCGCCCAGCGAGCCACTACGCCGGTCAATGTCAACTCCCGCTTCAACTAACAGATCAACGCACTCGGGGCTGGAGGCGCACTGCCATAACAGTGCTTGTCGCTCCGAGTCGCAAACTTCAGGATGCAATCCAGCTTGCAGTAGACAACGCAGCACCCGAGGATTGGTGAGATTGATGAACGGCCATTCTCCGTCGCGAATCCCGCTCAGATCTGTCAGTTGACGAACAGTCTGTTCAATCTGTCGAATAACGCGCGGAGTGTGAGCATGCCTGACGAGCCGGATCAACTGGGCGACTGTAGCGTGCGGCCCGCCGCCTGATGTCCGGCCCGTACTCGTGGCGGTGCTCGACAGCGCGTGTTCCAAATTGTCATCACCGTACAGCAGGGCGATGCGAGTCAGGAATTCGTCAAACGAGCTGGCAAGGAGATGAGCTGCTGATGCCAAGAAGTTCCCTTCGTCATCCAGCTCTTCAGTTTCATGAAACCAAAAATAGACCGCTCCAAATGTTCGCTGGTCGAGCGAAACGGTGAACAGATCGGAACTGCCAGCGACAGGCAAGTGTTTTTGCGGCAACAGCGACCGAGTTCGAGTTAACTCATAGGTCAGTTCGTTGCTGACAGGCCGCGAGGGTTGCAAATGAAACAAATTGCCTACGTGGACGTTGTCGATGGCGTCCATACCGGGAATCGCTACGCAGTCCGGATTAGGATGCCCACCGTTTCCACCTACCAGGAAATGTCGATACTCTTCCGGCAACTTGGATCCAATCTGTTTCTCAAAGGCCTTTATCTGTTGGAGTGTGGCCTTGCGTCTTCCTTTCGCACGAGTGATTTCCAGTCGCTGCGGCTCAACCTGGGTATATCCCTCACGGCACTTCTTGGCGATCAGTTGCTCTGTATCTTGCCTGGCCGTCGCTGGCGAGCTAAACGATTTTTCCGAGACCCGCATCTGGCCGGTCAACCGTCCATAACGCACCGTTTGCGTTTTGCCCTTTGTACGTACTTGCCATCTCTTGCGCGAACGGCCATCGTCAAAATACAGGCGGACAAACTGGGGCTTTGACACGGGCGACTTCCAGGAACTCATGAGCAAACTGAAGTATGGGGTAAGCGTCAGTGTACAAGAACCTGAATTCAACGGCGCGTGACTTCAAATCGACGCCCTCTCCTGCGCTACTTCGACAGTCGCCCTGTCGCCCGGAATCAATCATCGCGTCTATGGCTGCGATGAATTGTGGCTCAGAGCACAACGAAGAAGACTGTGACATCTGTAGATTGACTACAATAACCGCTAGTCGGAAAACTCACCCATCTCATCCAATAAAGAGATGCTCGATGCCTGCTCTGTTGCCCAACAACCAGTTTCCGTCGAGGTCCATGATTTGCGCTGCAGCTTGCCTGTTGTGGTGTTGTGGCCTTGGCCAATTGAACGCCCAAGAGATCCGTACTTGGGTCAGCGCGGATGGCAAGTTCAGCGTGCGGGCGACGTTGGTCGACCACACTGGCGACCGAGTGTTGCTCAAACGGGCGGACAGCGGTAGTGAGATCACAGTGCCCGTGGCCAAGCTGAGTGCGAGTGATCGAGCTTTTCTGCAGTCTTCGCCAACGCGCGCGCCTGAGACCGGCGCCTCTGTTGATGTGAAGTTAGCCAAGTTGGCCACTGACCGTTTTGAGCTTGCGCCATTCTGTAAGATTGGCTTACCGGCGCCTGACTACACCTGGCAGCTCACGGGACAGCAGCCCCCTCAAATCACAGCATCACATCCGGAGATCCAGGAAGTCATCCGAATGTCAGTGCTAAAATCGGCCTTTACGCTGGAGGAACAACAGGCGAGAGCAAGAGAGTTTTATGCCGATGTGAACCAACGCTTACAGGCAGATGCCAATATCTCGGTCTCTGGCGGTCGAGAAATCGACCTGAGCTACGTCGATGAACTAGGGCGCTGCATTTTCACAGTGGAGGCGCAACGCGACGGACAGACCTTCGAATATCATGGATGGATTGATTTTCGCGGAGGACGCACCTTTGCCTTTGAGACGGAGGGTGATCGTGGCTATCAGTTGATGGCTGGCACCATACGGACTTTGATGGCCAATGTCGACCCTCAGGCTCCAGGCGCGGATATCCCCGACGCTGTGCGGGATGGCGTCCAGGCGACCATCGATCGGCTTCGAGCTCAGTTGGATGCCGAAGCGTACGAAGAATTGCTCAAGGACGCGATGCCCAAGGACGTCTACGAAAAATTTCAGCAAGACCCCGAGGACTGGAATCGGGTCGTAAGTCGTTTCCGAGAACGCAAGGCTGCCGAATTGAGCAAAGTTCTGGCAGAGCTTGATTGGAGCAATGCTACGTATGACAAAGCTAAGCAGATGGTTACGTTTCCTTCGGTGCCGCGACAACTGAAATTGAAGATGGCGGGCGGAAAATGGCAGGTACAGAATTGACGCTCAGAGATTGCGCAACCATGCTGGTGTGGCGTTCCTGGCTACACTGGTGCAGTTGGCTACTGTCTTCCCTACGGCGGTGCCTGCTAGCCGTCGCGTGCGGAGCGACGTGGGCTACTCCAGTCCTAGGTAAGGAGGCGGTTGATTTTTCGAGGCAAGTCCGACCGTTGCTGGCGGACCGTTGCTTTGCGTGTCATGGACCCGACGAAGAGCAACGGCAGGCGGAGCTGCGGTTGGACGACTTGCCCAGCATGCTGGCCGACCGTGGCGGTTACAGCGCGCTGGTTCCGTTCGAACCGGCACAGAGC
>JANQOL010000745.1 GCA_028289675.1 Pirellulaceae bacterium | reverse complement strand
TTCGGCACAGTCCAATTGCTGCAGTACCGCCAAAGAATGGAACAGGTGGGTCCCACCGCATCCAAAAAGACTTGGATCCCGACCAAGCACATATTCGGTGCAGTCACTAATCCCAATGGTCTCGCCCCAGCGATTCGACCACGGGCGAGATGTGTCCAGGTACGTAGCAAATACGAGCGTCGCCCACTCGGGCTCCATAGCAGCCGAATCTCGCAGCTGCACGAACCGCGCACATTCTTCAATACCTTGCCAGAGGAACCTCTTCTGCCCGCTAGAAAGAATCACCGTCTGACTCGACGGAACCCGCAACTCGCCAAGTACGGCGATGTCCTGGAAGACGTGCGACGGGCAGGACCGACGATTGATTGCCGCTGAAAATTTCGAACACATGAACCGGTAACCATCACCCGATCGATAGATCACGTCCGGTTGCCCATAACGCCTCGACAGCTCAGGACCATTGACCAAGGCTTCGACCTCTTGACGAACCAGGTCCGCCACCGATGCATCTACAGAGTGCTGAGCGAGATGAGCGAGTACGCGCACTCGATGGAGGCGGCTGCCAACGCTCAAATCGTTGTCTTCTCCGAACAGCATCCACAAATGCCGTCGCAATCGATCGTGGAACATGCCGGGGACAGTGAAGCCCCGCCTTGGAAACCGACGCGGCTCATCCAGTACGATCGGGGGGACCGACCTAGAGCATCCCCCCAAATGAACAAGAAATGGGCTGATTGAGGCAAAACCCAGCAATTGTCGGCGAGATACCACGGGATGCTCCTCTAAGGCATACTCAAACCAGGGAGGTCAATCTACACTTCTGGAGTGAGGATTGCAAATTAATGCTTCGAAGAATTCACATAAACTGGTCGGTGCATCGGTTCGCCCTTGTTTTTTCAAGGCCAAGCCAAATTGCGCCGGGTCGCACTATCGCGCCGGCGGCCACCGCAGCAGCCAAGTGCCACTAGTGTTCAGCTGTTTGGAGGAACTACTCCAAGATGAACCGCAGTTTCAAGACACGTGGTGCGAACATGCTGGTCCTGTTGGCCGCAAACGTGGCCATGCTGGTGGCGACGGCCAATTCGGCCCTACGTTCATCACCCGCGTTCGATGAACCGGCTCATTTCGCGAGTGGTCTGATCCTGGCTAAACATGGGGACGCCGGCTATTTTCGGGTCAATCCCCCCGTCAGCAGGTGGATCACTGCAGGCGCGACCGCAGTCTTCCCCGAGCTTTCGTTGCCACCTGTTCAGCCGTCCACAACGCACACCAACACGAGGCGTCCGGAGTTCGAGACAGGAGATACAGTTCTCGAATTGAACGAGAACAACTACATGCCAGCATTGCGTATCGCCCGGCTAGCGAGACTGCCTTTCTTGGTCCTGGCAGCTTGGTTGCTATGGAGTGTGACTTCGACACTTGCTCCGACGCGACGCATGCTGTGTGTCACGCTCTGGTGTACATCCCCGCTCGTGCTCGGACATGGTTGGGTGCTTTCGGCAGACGCGCTGGCTGGAGTCGCGATGTGCTTCATCCTGTGGAATACCCAGCGACTGTGGGACCGGCCAACCGTCGGTAACTTTTCCCTCGCTGGGATCGGTTGGGGATTGGCCGTTGGAACCAAGTTCACGTTTGGGCCATTGGCACTGCTCTATCCGCTACTCGTTCACTTTTGTGCTCCCCGAGCATGGTCCGGCCAAACAAAAAGCCGTAGTGGCACACATGACTCCAGTTGCGAAAAAAGCAGCGGGGAACAATGCCCCAGCTGGATAAAGTTGGCCGCCAAGGTCAGCGTTCGTTGGGGCATTCTGGCAGCCGTCGGATGCCTAACGGTCAATCTGCTGTATCTGTGTGATGAAACCGCGAAACCTCTGGGGCAACATGATTTCGTTAGCGATCTGTTCTCGAAATGGACGCAACCTGATTCTCCTGACGAATCCACCCCACCGTGGTTCACACGCGCCATGCGCAAGGTCCCTTCGCCGTTTCCCCGAGTGCTGCTGGAAGGCGTCGACAAACAGCTGGCCGACATGGATCAACCGCACGGCGCCTATCTAGCCGGACACCGCATTCCTGGTGAAATCCCTTGGTTTTTCCTGGTGGGCTATTTCATCAAAGAACAGTTGGCTGTTTGGCTCGGCGGTTTGTCCATTCTCTTGGCGGCAATCTGGCTACGGACTCGCGGAAAGGGGCGCGAGCGGCCGCAACGACCGGCGATCGCGTTTTTCTGCGTACTCTATCTGCTTGGCTTTTCTCTGCTAATGGCCAATCAATACAACTTGGTCTGGAACATTCGGTACTTGATTCCAGCTTTGCCAATGCTTTACGTCGTACTGGCGGCTTTCATTCCGAAATTTGACATCAGCTTTCCTTGGGGAGCAAAACGAACTCTCTCGGACGCGGTGCCTGTCAGCATGGTGGCCATTGCCTTTCTAGAGTTTGTGTCGGTGTTTCCATTTTTCTTTTCCTACACCAGTCCACTGCTGGGTGGTTCGTACCGGGTCCCAATGGCATTGAACGACAGCAACTTTGACTATGGCCAGGATCTGTTCTACATAAGACGTTGGATCGATCAGCAAAATAGAATCCGCGGTGCGGAAGATTCGCTCAACACTTATGGAATTCTTTCGGGGCACGGAAGAGGTTGGCTCGCCGACTGCATCCAGCCAGCGGACGCTCAGATGATTGAAGCCCTCGGACAGCGGTTCGAGGCTGGGCGCGGCCTGAGACGTCACGAATCGGGCGAGGAGGTAGCTTTGATTTTGTCGCGAGGACTAATGCACCCACAACAATGGGCTGTTCGTTATAGCAACTTCAAAGACATGAACAGTACGCTTGCCGACCGAAATCGAGTTGCCGAGGTTCAACTGAATCATCGCCCTGACGCGTTCATCACTCCAACCCTGGCGGTCTACTACATACCGGCACCAGAAGCTGAAAACGCCGGCCAAGAGTAAATCCATGCTGCTCTGGAAAGCCGGATGCAACTCGGCCCAGTTCAATGGTTAGTTCAATTCAATCGTCAGACCATGATCGTTGGAATCGGGATACTGTGTCCGGTAGCCAAACTCACTTTGCAACGCCGCGTTCTCCCACACTTGATTGTGCATGGAACGATAGTTGAACAGTAACTGAACGTCGTCACCGCCGGCCATCAGTACGCGTGAAATTGCTTCGGTGTCCGGATGCTTGAAGATCGATCCGTTAGTGGTGACCGCGTAATTGCGGCAGTCAACTTGTTCAATCAGATCCAGGCTAGTGGTACCCTGGCTGCCATGATGGGAGATCTTGAACAGATCCAATTCCAGCTTCTGCCCTGGGGACAGACGTTCAAAACCTTGGAGCAAAGTGTCCACGTGGGCATCGGCTGCGAACAGGACCCGTTGTCCGTCGGCTTCCAGCAGAAACGCAATACTACTGCCGTTCGCCGCTGACCGATCCTTCTCAAAATCCGTTTCGGCCAAAGCCCGAACATCGGGTAGATTGCCTGACAAGAACCCATCGTCGACGACGTCCTCATCATCATCTTCTCGATCCATGAGTCGGGTATCCGACGATAGCAGCTGAGCGGCCCTTAGCTCGGCCTCCCAAACTCTCGCCAGCTTGCGCAACGCTTCAGTCGTGGGAGACAGCAACGTCAAGCGAATCTCCCCGGGCAACTCGATAACGGGCAACGGACCACTGTCGGGTACCACAACGGCCTCGCCGCCGAACGCCTTGTTCCAAGGGATATCCGCCGCCGCCAACGCATCGCCGAGCTGCTCGCCCTGATCGATACCGAGAAAGTCTGTGCCGTCTTCGGGCAGGTGCTTGCGACCATTGAACCAGAAATCGGCAACCTCGACCGAGACCTCCTGCCGCTGCAGCATGGTCAGAATGCCGGCAATGTGATCGTTGTCAACGTGAGTGACGACCATCAAGTCAATTCGGCGGTCGTCGTCCGGCAAGTCTCGAATCAACCGGTGAATTGTATTGCGAGTACCCGCCGTGCCACCGTCGATCAAGATCCGATGCTCCCGACCATCGTGGTTGATAGTAATCCAGAACGAGTCGCCGAATCGAGCAGGCAGCATTTGTATTTTCATCGGATTCACCCAGGTGAAACGAACGATCGAATGAATCCGCAGTGTAGTGTATTTTTCGCCTATCGTTCCACGGACCCGGGGTTGTCTTGGCCCGCCCGCCGCCGTGACCAATCCGGCCACGGCCACAGACGACTGCCAATCCGAGTCACTGGAGAAACGTTTGATACCAATAATGCAGCAAGCTGATCCACGTGACCGCTTGGATAGCAGAGAATATCCCAAGTCGCCGCCATGCCGCCGGCCGATCGACCGAACCCATCCAGCTGACAAGGACGCGGTTGACGAGTAGCGAACAGACCAAAATGAGCATTGGCAGCACACAGACGGCGAAGACTCGCAACGCCCAGTCCAAAATCGTGACTAATGCTTGGGGTAGCAGAAACAAGTCCCCCAACGACGACGTCGCCGGCACAGGTCCAAACGATGGAAGAACATCCGGCACGCCTTCGCCGTAGGCTGGCAAGATTCCCCACAGAATGACGCAGACCATGGGAAACACACTGCCAACCATGGCAGTTGTCCGAGCGATCCACCGGATTTGGACAGAGCAGACTGGAAGGCGCGAGTTGATCATGGTGATCTTCTAGTGAGATTCGCAGGCAGGTCGGTTGCGGCAGGGACAATGGTCTGCCTTACCAGATGACGCCGCGGCTCCCACATTACGCCCCAAGCCAGAAATTCTCCATATCGTGCTTAAACGAGATCGCGCAGCGCGACTGGCAACTCGGGGAAGCAGAATTCGAAGCCCTCGTCCAGCAGGCGTTGGGGCTTCACATAGCGTCCGTACAGGGCCAATTCCGGATCAGTTCGCAATACCCATTGAGCGCCCAGCCGGACAAGCCACGCTGGCGCGGGCAGACCGATGCGAACTCCTAACGCGGCCCGCAAGTGCCGCATGAACTCGCGCTGCGAAACAGGCTCCGGCGCGGAGACGATGTAGACACCGGCCACGGTCTCGTCGGTGATTCCCCGTTCCACGATGCGGTTGAAGTCCGCTTGGTGAATCCAACTCATTCCCTGCCGCCCCGATGCGACCGTGCCTCCAAGTCCCCACTTGGTCAGTTGACACAACTTGGCGAGCGCTCCACCTCCTGCGGCACCGCTCGGCCCGACTACAAAGCTGGTCCGGAGCAACATCCCGCGCTGCTCAGGCAGTATTGCACGGTGAAACTCCTGCTCCCAGGCGCGACCCACGGTCGGTGCCAATCCCACGCCCAACGGTGAACTTTCGACACATTGCTGCACCGGCGGATCACCGTAGATGTGAGCGGTACTCATTTGAATCCACACGGGAGGTGGCTGACGGATGACGCGCATGGCCAAACCCAACGCGCGGGTGGATGCAACTCGGGAACGCAGGATTTCGTCCTGGTGATCCGGCGTTTTAACACAGTCTACGGAGCGGCCCGCCAAGTTGATGAGAGCATCAGCACCGTCCAGCGCCGACTGCCATGAGCCCAATTGATAACCATCCCAGGTGATCGATGCGATGTCGACATAGCTTTCCACGGGCTGACGAGTGAGTGTCTGCACCATCGCCCCTTGCGCCGCCAGATACTCGGCCAACGAAAGTCCGAGAAATCCACTGCCTCCTGCAATGACGATTCTCTGCCCATCAAGCACGCCCGCGACCACGCTGCTTCTCCGTTGAGGTTAAGCGTCTCTCTTCCGTTGGAACAACCGCAGCGGATCAAGTTGCATAACCGACGTCGGCCGCGCGGGGTCCTACCGGCCGGAGTCTTGCTGGCCATGCACGTAGCCAGTGGAGTTCAGTTGTTCCAGTTTGCCGCCGGCTTGAGCCCACAACCCAGTGCGGCTTGTGAACGTACCGCAAACGCGCAGTGCATCGGTTCCCATTAGCTGCTGGCAGCGCTGCAATTCCGACGGTTCGACGGCCAACAGCAACTCGAAATCCTCGCCGTCGCCCAAAGCGTGTTCGACAGCGGTCTTCCCAGTCGACTTGGACAACTGGATGGCATCCTCATGAATAGGTATGTCGTCCAAGTGTAAAATGGCCCCGCATCGAGACGCATCGCACATTCGCAGCAAGTCGACACTTAATCCATCGCTTAGGTCCATGGCCGCGTGAATGCCCACTTCGTCGCGCAGACGTTGAACTACGTCGAAACGCGGCCGAAAATCCAAGTGCCGGCCCAGAATACTGCCACCGAGCGGACCAGTCACGACAATCTGATCATCTGGCTGAGCGCCGGAGCGCATCCAAGCTACACCGGCATTTGTCCGACCCAGTGCAGTCATGTTCAACACCGTCGGACCGGACCAACAATTGGTGTCGCCGCCAGCGACCGCGATGCCAAACGACTCGGCAGCCTCACAAACTCCCTCGAAGACCTCAGCGGCGATCACATCCGCAGCTTGTTCATGCTGCATCGGCAGAGACATTGACAGCAGCACACCTACCGGATCGGCGGCCATGGCGGCCAAGTCGCTAAGATTGACAGCCACCAACTTTCGGCCGATGCGTTGCCAAGAGGTCGTCGTGCTGTCAAAGTGGACTCCTTCCATCAAACTGTCTGTGGTCACCACCGTTTGCTCACCAACCATGTCCAGCACTGCGGCATCATCACCGATTCCAAGGGCCACCTTAGGCAGGCGGTGAGCGCGCATCTTGGCCCATGCGACAAACGACTGTTCCACTGTGAGCGCCCTTCCGCGGTAGCTGTTTTCGAATCTCCGGCAAGCTATTCTAGCGAGCAGACCTAAATTCCTTAAAGCCGCCTAATTCGCACTCGGTGCCAGGTGTGATCACATGGTCGATTTGAATCCCTACCAATCACCGGAAACCATGGAGTCCGCGCCGCCACCGTCGGAAGGCAGTCCTGGCGGGATTGTCAACCGAACTTTGTTGAAGACCCTGGGAGTCTTGATCCTGCTGATCAGCGGCATGCTCTTGGTCGTAGATGGTATAACCCTGGCCTCTAACGTCGCCGGAGCCAGGGCCGAGCAATGGCCGCAAAACTATGTCGCTAGTATGGTGATATGTGCGATAGGCCTGGTCATCCATTTTGTGACGTTCTCAAGTGCGCAAGAATTGGTCCGTCTACGCTCCTACCGCGCCGCCTGGTACGCCGGCATATTGTGCTGCCTGCCGTGCGTGTCCGCGCTCAGTTGCTTGGGATTGCCGATCGGAGCCGTCACTCTGATCGTGTTGCGTCAGCCGGCGGCGAAAGCGCTGTTCAGTCAAAGCTAGCCTGCCACGGATGCGGAGTTCGAACCGCCACAAACTGCCAGTCGCGACAGCAACGCGTAAGTTGCTAGACTATGTGGGCGACTTTCCCAGTAGACGAGCTACCGAGGCGCGTTGCTCGTCATGTGCCAAGGCAACGCTTCTTCTTCCCGGCGGACTTCTAGAGACGAATCGAGCCTTTCATGCGGGTGGTAATCCTAGACAGCGAACAGGAAGTGAGCCAAAGGGCTGCCAACCTGATTTGTGAGCTCGTTGGCTCGAAGCCGGACGCGGTCCTGGGACTGGCCACCGGAGGCACTCCGCTGGGCACGTATCGCGAGTTGGTAGATCGCTGCCAAACGGGGCAAATCAGTTTCTCGACAACGACGACGTTCAATCTAGACGAGTACGTTGGTTTGGACGCCGATCACCCTCAATCCTACCGTTCGTTTATGCGGCAGAATCTCTTCGAGCCGGGAGATTTCAACTTTGATCGCTGCCATCTCCCCGCTGGTTGTAGCCGAGATTTGAGCCAAGCTTGCCAGAGCTATGAAGCTGAGATTGTGGACGCGGGAGGCATCGATCTGCAGCTGTTAGGAATTGGAACGGACGGACACATCGCTTTCAACGAACCTGGTTCGTCCTTGGCCAGCCGCACGCGCGTCAAAGCCTTGACCGAGCAAACACGGACAGACAACGCGCGCTTCTTCGATTCACTGGACCAGGTACCGACCTTGGCCATTACCATGGGCATCGGCTCGATTCTGGATGCGCGGCACATCGTGCTGCTGGCTATGGGCGCTGGCAAGGCGTCGGCCGTTCGCGCGTTTGTTGAAGGCCCGATCACGGCCCAGGTTCCGGCCTCAGCTCTGCAACTGCATCCTCGCGTCACCGTGCTACTAGACCAAGCGGCTGCGTCTTGGTTGGTTCGACGAGACTACTATCAGCACGTCGAAAACATCCAGCGCCAGTTAGAGCAGTCGGAAGAGCCAGCTTAGAGGTTGTCTTAGTGCAATTAACGTGAACACGTGGTCGGCGTGCTCTCGGGCTTTTTTGGGCCGGGCCTATCCATGTGCCGCTCGCCGCTCAGCGGCCGCGAGTAACTTCTTCTGGTAGCGGCTCTGCACGATGTCGACGAGCACCAGCACGGCGATGACGAAATAAAACGTGCTCTTTTGCATCGCTACGATTTCGTGACCGAAAAAGGATAAATGGGCCTTGTGCCCGCCTTCGCTGACCAACATCACACCGACGATGAACAGGATGAACAATCCCAGAACTTCATACATTCTGTTCCTCTTCAAGAACTCCGATACGTTGTCTGCCAGCACGATCATCAGAATGCCACTAATCGCGATGGCAATGGAGATGATGAGCATATTGTCCGTCAAGGCCATCGCGCTCAGAATAGAATCAAATGAAAAAATCAGGTTCATCATAATGATCCAAAACAGGGCAGAACCGAACGTGCGCTGCGCCGCATTCTCATCGTGATCTAAACCGTGTACGGAAATCATGTGAAAAATCTCTTTCACGGCCGTGTAGAGAATAAAGGCGCCACCAAACAACACAACCAAGCTTTCCAAGTTGATCGAACAACGGAACCAGCTATCTTCACTTTCGCTACCCAACGTCAGGAAGGGATCTTCGAAGGCGCTAATCATCCCTTTGACAACAAACAGCAGGGCGATTCGCAAAATGATCGCCAAGCCGATGCCGATACGCCGAACTTTCTGCTGCAGCGAAGCTTCGACCCGCTTGGATTCGATCGAGATGTACAGCAGATTGTCGAATCCCAAGATCGCTTGCAACAAAATGAGCATGGCCAAAGTGAACAGGCCGTTCAGCGAAAACAGTCCTTCGAGGTATTCCATATGCAAATCCTGAGCTGTAGCGGCCCGTCGATGGCCTTCAAGTTGGAAACCGAGATTCGAGCGCGCACTCGAAGCGGGCTGTAGCTTACGTAGAAAACTGGCAAGCGGCTACACCGCTTGGACTTCTCTTCCCAGGAAACGGGCTGACGTCCGCGGAACTGGGCGGAAGACAAACTGCGAACCAGATTCCGCTCGCGTATGCCGGCCAATTGGCTGCGAACGAGGCGACCGCGGCTTACAATGACCGACTTCCATCAGGTCGATGTTCCGCAAGGCGAATTCCACATGTGCATTGTTTCTTCAGCAACCCGAGGTTCGATCACAGCCAGTGTCCATCTAGCACGCTATCTGCGGACTGGACAGTGCCTGGCATGGTGTGCGATTAGTTGCTCCGTGTTGGCGACCTGTTGCTCCGCTGTGGCGGCGGAAGCGGATAGCGTGAGTCGTCCGAATTTCGTGTTCATCTTGGTGGACGATCTGGGCAAGATGGACTTGGGCTGCGAGGGCAGCAAATTCTACGAGACTCCGCACATCGATCGCCTCGCCGGTCGCAGCCTGCGGTTCGACAATGGATACTCGGCCTGCCAAGTCTGCAGTCCATCGCGGGCGGCCATCCAAACCGGCAAGACGCCGGCACGCGTGCATATCACGGACTACATCAGTCCGTCTGGGGCTAACCAGCCCGAACAATGGAAGCGGAATACACGGCTGCTGCCCGCGTCTTTCAGTCTGCAGTTGGAGCTGCAGGAAACCACGATTGCCGAAGCCCTCAAACCACTGGGCTACCACACTTTTTTCGCGGGCAAGTGGCATCTAGGTGGTCCAGGATTCTGGCCCACCGAACAAGGCTACGATATCAACCGCGGCGGTCACGAAGCCGGCACACCACCAGGCGGCTACT
>JANQOL010000742.1 GCA_028289675.1 Pirellulaceae bacterium | reverse complement strand
CAGCGTGGCCACACGGCTGATCCCAACCAGCGGCCACCGCATTTGCAAATGCAGCTGACACCTCATGGTTCCAGTCACTGGTATTTCCGTTAGCGTCTGCCGCCGGAACTTCCAGGGTGAAGTGCCGTGGATGGACGCCCGACTTAAACGCGACGACGACGTCCAGCGATCAGGCCCAAAGCCAGCACGGCCAGCATGCCTGCGGAAGGTTCCGGGACGGCCGAGATACTGGGGCTGAGATTTACGCCAGAAAAGTCGACGCCAGCGCCCGAGTTCATTTGCGCGTAGGACAGTACGTCCGCCGCGGACAGTAACCTTCGGGTGCTGCCGCCCAGCGTCGGAAACATGACCATCGAACCGATCGTGATGTGTCCACCACCGGCTGCAGTGGTGGGGAGTGCCGTGCCCGCGTTAGGTAGCGCCCCGGTAATGTTCAATGGTCCGGCGCCCCAGCCACCTGCCGGGCTGTTCGGGTTCACTGGATTGTTAAAGACGCCCAGCGTGTGACCAATCTCGTGAGCGGCCACGGTGAACAGGTCCGTTCGATTGAAGGCCGCCCCAGTCGCGCCTGTATACACGCGGCCTGTATTGATCGTTCCGCCACCCAAGTCAGTCGACGACTCGGTGAACGTTGTGTACTCTTCGTTCAGGGTAGGCGTGGGGTCCAGGAAGAAGACAGAAGTGCCATCGTTGTCAAACGTTATGGTGCCGCCTGGTGCAAGCGGTGGTACGACCGGTACGGTGGCTTGTCCCAAGGTGCCGCCGCCCAGAGGCGCCCAACCAAACGTCACGTTGATCACATGGTCTTGTCCGACGACCGAGAATGCGTTTTCCCATAAGTCCGCCGCAGCGTTGAAAATGGAAACGATGTCTCCGCCTCCGGCTGCGGTAACTGGAGCCGCACCGCCGGAGAAAGTTCGGTTAATCGTCAGTCCGGCTTCCAGGCTGGCGGCAGCACCAGACCACAAGACGACGGATAAGATGGCAACGCACGTGTTTGGGAGACGACCTCGCATGGTCCAGCTTTCGAAGAAGAGCCAAGTTCAAATGATGAGGAACTGGCGGCCGAGTTCGTAGGCATGAGTCGGTGACCAGCCACATCATTAAACTTGGACGCCGGAGTCTGAGCAACGAATTCGGCGGGAAATCTGCACGAAAAAACGTACCGGCCGAAGGCTAGACCCTGCGGTTGGGTGGTTTGGATTCGCGACGTGTTTCGCGTCCGGCGACCAGACGCTTGAGCTGGCGGATCCCCCAAACGCCCACCGACCCTGTGACGATGAGCACGCACAGCGCCGTGCGGACCCAAGCTTGGTCGGTGGATACAGCAGGTCCATTGACCCAGATCAAGACGGGCAGCATTAGCAGGCCGAACCAGCAGGCGGTGCGCGCCCAGGCGGCTAGCTCGCGCAACGTTACTTCGCCGTCGGGCTCTGGTCGCGCATCGGTACTTGTCGATTGTGGATCTTGGCTCATCGTGCGGGCTCCTGGGTGGTTCCACTATGCGGCTGGAGTTCCGCGCCAATAGTTGTGGACGAACCGAGCTCGGCGAGCTTGCAGACACATGCGCATCAACTTTAGACCATCTCGAAATCGATGAATCTGCGTGATGCCGTGAACTCGGGCGCGATACTTGATTTCAACGTTGGTGATTCCGAGTCCTAAGTCGCCGGCGGCCATCAGCAGGCTAAAGTCTCCAAATGGGTCTTGCAAATCAAAGTCGTCGCACCAACGGAGCACACGTTCGAAATCTTGCTTGGGCAACAACTTGGTCCCGCACAGCGTGTCCGGCATTCTGGCTCGTATCATGTGGGTCAGCCACTTAGAAAAGAATCGATTTCCAAGTCGATTTAAGAAACGCATGGCGCCGGGCTCCATCGGAAGCGACATGCGATCGCCGTTGACCAAATCACCTCGACTCTGTTGGTAGGCTTGGTAGAAACGAGGAACGTCGGCTGGCGGTACGGTCAGGTCGGCGTCCAGAATCAAGATGAGTTGGTGCTTGGCTGCGGCCACCGCTTCATAAACGGCATTGGCCTTGCCAGCCCGAGACTGGCGCAACGTCTGTATTTTGTAAGGCCCGCGATAATCGTTGACGGTTGCCTGGATACGCTCCCAAGTGCCATCGCTGGAACCGCCTTCGACTAGAACCAATTCGGTAGACACATCGCCCATGTCAGGCAGTTGTTCGAACAGCCGATCGATGTTGCCGGCTTCGTTCTTGGCAGGCACGATCACCGATAAAGACGGTTGTTGGTCGCGCACGCGATTAGACCGCAACATGGCGACGCAGCGCTTCGCTTGGCGCGGCCGCCATCCCGAGACGATGTGTACATCGCTCAGCACAGGCGGGAGTGAAGCGAACTGGTTGGCGGGCAAAATCAAGGCAACGCGCGTTCCGCGCGGCGCGAGCGCGAGAAATTCGGGCACAGTGGCAACGACCGGATCCTGAGCCGAATCGGCCTCAACGATCACCAACTCGCGGTCTGTGGACACCAGCTCCGGGGACAGCGAAGCGACGAGTTTTGATTTTTCGCCCTCGGTCAACACGTCACCTGAATCACTCTGCAAGCGGCTTGTCGATGAAAAGTAAGTCGACAAGAACGCAACTCGTTGTTCCACGGAACTGAAACTTGATTCGTTCTGCATGACGCAAGGCTCCGCAGCTGGAGATTAGGGCCTGTGGGCACTGGGAACTTGGGATGTATCAAATATATACACCGAATAGCCGGTGCGTGCGGCAGGTGATTGCTCGCGCAAATGCTCAAAAGTGTCGCCAGATGTTTTTTCAATCCCGTCGTTGGTATAGGCACGATGTTCCATGCCAAACAGGAAGTTGACGCTGATTGCCAGGTAACGCTTCGGTGGTGTCTCTTCGGCCGGTAGTTTACGGCCTGGCAAACCAAGCCAATTCGGATCGCAAGTGCCAAAGATAACGTACTCTATGTCTTGGTCGGCCACTTGATTGTCCTGCTGCCAACGCGCCAAGTGGCCGATGTCCTGTCCCCAATCCACGTTGCTATCCAGCAGCCAGCTCGGACCGCGAACGGGACCCCCCGCTAGCGTATTGAAGAACGAAAGACTATGCGGAAAAATCCATAAGCTGCTAACAACTTGAGCGGTCAAGCACGCTAGCAAGAGGCTTGAAGCCAACTTGCCGCGCACCAGCGCGACGCCGCCTGCCCAGACGAACAACAGAGG
>JANQOL010000729.1 GCA_028289675.1 Pirellulaceae bacterium | reverse complement strand
AGCACAAAACCCCAGCCACCAATGGATGATCGCACAAACACGCAAAGCAGAACGAGCCAAGAATGCGAAAATCTAGACGCACTTCACCGTTCGCTTACTCTTGTGTTTTGCCGCGATCGCTGGTCGCTGCCAGAATATGTGGACAGGAGAAGACATGGACATCTACGCAGATGCAATACGCGACGTCGCGCCAGCCGAGAAACTTCGGCTCGTCGAACGAATCTGGGACGATCTAGCCTCCCAAGATGCGGCTATCCTGCTGCCAGACTGGGCAGTGTCGGAGGCGGCTCGTCGGCGCCATGAGATGCTCACTGATCCGGAGCTTGGGGCAACCCATGACGAGGTTTGGAAGCGGATTAACGAATCACGGCCTGGCTAGGTCGTTACGCTATCACCCGCTATTTGATTCAGACTTACTCAACGCCACTGAATGGTATGATAGACAACGCTCGGCACGGATTTTGTATCCCCCCGTGACCTTGGGCGTTAGCCCGTAATCAAGACAGATTGGCCATGTCAGTTAAGGTGTCACACAGTCCACCACGCGTGATGCGACCACGGCCCATTGACGCGACCGGCTGGGGGTGGGCGTTCATCTCGCTGGTTGTGGGGCTTTTTTTCGCAGCCATCTTTCCATCATTCGCACTTGCGCTTATCGCGTTTCCGTTCTGCTTTCTCTGGCAATTCAGGAAATGGCGCACCGATGCATCTGTTGTCAAAGACGTCACAGCGTGGTGCCGCCACTACTACCCGGACGCTGGTGGCACACCAGTCGTCGATTTTATGATAGCCGTCACCCATGACACCGGTCCTCCGTTTGCCAAGTGGTCGCCAGGCACGGTATTGGACGACCTGAACTGGATGTCCGACGACGATCAGGCAGAGACCTGGTATCCTGAAAGGCAGCATCGGACCCGGGCTTGGCTTTATGACGTCTTTTCGGACGCCAAGATCAATGTGATCGACCTGTCCGAATTTTCCGGGACCACGTTGGGCAGTGTCATCGACGAATTGATAGTCGCCACAGAACTGGCTAACGAAGCCGTGGACGCTGGGCACTGACACAGCGTTGGCAGCTGTGACACGCGGCCAAGGCTCGCGAAGGTGACGAATCCCTTGGAAAACCCACAATTCCTTGGCGTTGAAGAGGGTCTCAGCACCCCAGGCAGGACTCGAACCTGCGACAGGTTGATTAGAAATCAACTACTCTATCCAGCTGAGTTACTGGGGCGAATGGACGGCATGGTGGACCAACAAGACCGTCCTACGCGCATTTTAAGTTAGTTTGGTGTTTGGTGTAGGCCCTGTGAAAGTCCCCGCAGCTTTTATCGGCGGCCTGCACCATGGAGCGGTGGCCTGAACCGTGTTCGGCGCCTTTGGCTGTCATCCAGCCAGTCCGTTAGCAGTCAGCCGAAGGCGTACTTGAAGTAGACAAAATGTACGCCTTCGGCTGACTGCTAAACAACACAACGTTTCGGCTACTGCTAAACGCCAGACCTTGATACGGGCGGTCATTCCGAGAGTTGTTTATGACTTGGGGGCCGAATCTGCTGGTTTTCGGAAGAGTCGGGCGGCCGTGGAAATGCGAATCAAAGCAACGCCGGCACGCAGGAGACCAAGAGCGGCAAAGGTCAGAACACCAGCTTCGACAATGCGCGGCGTCTCGATGTCTAGCACAAAGATGAGCGCGAAGCGAATCAGGTACATGGCTACCGCGACAAGCAACCAACCGGCGATTTCTCGAATCCAAAACATGCTCTATTCCTTCTTGGCTTTTTTCAACTTTCGCGCGCGGCGAAAGAAAGACCCAAATTCGCGGCGATGTTCCAACACTAATTCCGAACGCAAAAACATGCCAGCTTGACGGCCGCTCAACTGCCGCCAGGAAATCTCTCGCAACAGCATCAACAAACCAATGCCACCCCAAAAAATGGGCCAAAAGACGTGCTGGTTTCGATGCGTAACGTGGAACCACCAGCGGCGATTCGCGAATGAAGCTGGTAAGTATTGCAAGATCACGACGACGGCAGCCAATACGGCGAAAATCAGGACGACAGCCAACAATAGGCCGCTTACACCCCGCAGGACACGCATCGATACCGAGTCTTCGGGTGATGTTACGTTGGCCAACCGGCCGGTCAGCCCGTCAGCGAACGTAGCGCTGAATTGATCCCGCAGTCGCCGAGCGCGAAGTGCGTAAACGATTAATAGCATGGCCGCTAGACTGGTCAGGATATGTAGAAGACCAATGTTCGAGAAACTGTCGGGTCGCTCTCGCAGAAACCAACTGATTTGCACGGGGATTAAGGCGGCCCAGGCGTGTTCACGAGCAATGGCCCACAATATCAAACCGATCATGCCCAACCGTAAACTCAGCCAAACTGGCTCTTCTCCGAACAGCAGGCCATTGAGCACCAAACCGAGTGCGACCAGTTGCACGCAGTTACCGAACATATAACCGATACGCCAGACCCTGGGAGGAGCCTGCGTCTGGGTTCCCGTTGGCAGATTGGCAGGGACGCTGCTCATCGCGCGAAGGCTCCCGATCCTCGAGTGCTACCGTCACGCGCATGTTCGATTTCAGCTAGTACCATGTGGATGGCAGACTCTTGACCACTGAATGACAACGAGACTCCCAGTCGCCCCAGGTCGCGTTTCAGCTGTACCGACAGCTCGCGGACTCGCGCCTGCTCAGAAGCCTTCAACAAATCGGACAATTCGGTGGACGCAGGCCGAATGTACCCGGAGTCGGGACGCTCGAACGTAGTGGCCGGACAAACGAAAGCCACCCGATGATGTCTGGCAACCGCCAATTTGATGGAGCTGACCAAGTGATCTAAGTTCGGCGCGCAGGAAAGCACGTCACCCAGAATCACGAACACTTGATTGTCCTTAGCCATGGTTACGCCACGCGAAAGTGCTTGCCCCAATTGCTTCACATTGTTGGTCGCCGAGAAGCCTGCGACTCGAAAGCTGGAGATCAACGGAGGCATCCACGCCAGGCCCGCGTCATGCAACAAATGACGCAGGTGGGCGGCCAGCACGCTGTGGTCGAAGTAACACTCATACTGCTCGCGAGGCGACAAACGGCGCAGCTCTCCCACCACCACGGCCAAACGAAAGCGACGGCGATTGGCGGCAAAGAAACTGAATGGTAAGCGTTGAAAACGTCGGTCCAGCAACTCAGGGAATCGCTCGCGAATGACCGCCTCAGCAGACTCCATCATGTGTGGCGTCAGCCAGCGCGACGGCGGGGGCGGAGCATCGGAAAACTCGGTCAGCGCCGTTAAGAATTGATGGAATCCTCGATCACCAGAAACCCAAGCCAGCTGGCGCGTTCGAGTGTCATCAACTAGCGTGCCGCTGACCGGATCGCCAACCGATAGTGCGGCTTGAGCGATGCTGGCTGCTACAAAGTTGATCTGATCCATTAGCCGCTGGCCATAGCCGCCAATCCGAGTTGTCAACGAACCATCGATCAACAGATTGACACGCACGGGTACCTCGGACTCGTAACGTCGCGTCATCAGGGTGTCACGGCGAGCGGACACCTTCCAGGCGATGGATTTTGGCGGATCTCCAGGAACGTACTCTCGGAGTTCCAACAACTCGGATCCCAGTCCCGAACGCTGCAGCCGGTGGATGCCGTGCCGCGGCAAGGAACTAAAGCGAGTTACCGTGGGACTACGCTCACCCGAGTGGAAATACGCGGGCAAGATGCGAAAACGTTGAGCTTCCGTGATCAGTCGATGTTGACGAAAGAGTCCCAGGGAATCGCGCAGGCTAACACGGACGCCTGGAAATCGGGCTACACCTGCCGCCCGAGCTCGCACACTGTAGTGCAGCTGGCAGTTGTCCGTAGAACGGTGCAGGTGATATTCATTGTCTGCTAGCGGTGGTGTCGTCTCGCTAGCTGAACCGAAAGATGGGTTCGCCTGCGCTGGTTGCTGTTGGCCGAGAAGCTCCATGATTTCGGGAACGACATCTTTCACCTCCATGATCGGCCTCATGCGCGCTTTACACTGCAGTGTAAGGCGAACTCTTGCTTGGCGTCCTGCCCACAGAATGTCGTCTGCCTTACGCCTGCCGTTGACTTCCCGCTCGGCAGTCAGCGTCGACAGCTGCCGCCAGCAACGCCATTGAAAGGCAGCCCACTGGCACACGATCCAGACAAACACGCCAGCTGAAAAGACGGACAGCGTTAGCTGGCCACGCGTGGTACCAGCCAGCACGCCCAGCATGCTAGCCATCAGCAACCATCGCGCTCGTCCCGTCATGAGGTCTCCGTTACGGTTGATTGCCCGGTTGCGTCGTCGCTTGAGCCGCGCCTGGATCAGTGTCCGCGATCTTGGGCGGTGTGTTGCTCGCCGCTTTTCGGGCTACACGTCTGCTGCCGGCGCCAGCGTCGTGCAAAACAGGCACCGACTGGATCAGTTGTTTGATGATACCTGCGACCGACTCGCCATCCATTTCGGCTTCCGGTCGAATGATCAATCGGTGGCCAAGGACCGGCTGGACAATTTCCTGGACATCGACGTGCGTTACATAGTCGTTGCCATGCAAGAGCGCGTGGGCCCGAGCAGCCTTCATCAAGTTGATGGCCGCGCGCGGGCTGGCCCCCAAGATCAAGTCCGAATGCTCGCGACTTCGACGAACGAGGTCGATGATGTAGGATTTCAGTTCCGCCGCACAAAAGACACTGTCCAGTTGTTGCTGAACGTGGATGATCTCGGCGGCGTTGCTAATCACCTCCGGCTCGATCTGGGCTCGGCTATGCACGTCCAGCATGGCGATTTCTTGTTCGCGATCCGGATAGCCCACGTGAACTCGAAACAAAAACCGATCCAACTGAGCCTCGGGCAGACGGTAAACCCCCTCCTGCTCGATGGGATTCTGTGTAGCCAGTACCATAAACGGTTCCGGCAATGGCAGCGTCCGTCCTTCGATCGTCACCTGCCGCTCCTGCATGGCCTCCAACAGCGAAGACTGGGTTCGCGCGGGGGCACGATTCAGTTCATCTGCCAGTAGCAGTTGGCAGAAAACAGGGCCCTTGCGCAATACAAAGTCGCTGGTCTGGCGATCGAGGACTTGAGTGCCCGTCACATCGGAAGGTAACAGGTCCGGCGTGAATTGAATCCTCTCATAATCAATCCCTAGCACCTGAGAGAATGCCCGGCAAAGCGTCGTCTTGGCCGTTCCAGGGACTCCCTCCAGCAACACGTGGCCGCTGGCGATTAGCGCCATCAACAGTTGATTGGTCACCCGCTCTTGCCCCACCACGATCTGCGAGATCGTATCTTGAATCTTGTTCCGCAGATCGGCAACGCGCCGTGCAAGTTCGCTTAGATCAGTTTTGGACACCAGTGAATCGATTTCTTGGAGTGGGTCTAGTTGAGGTAAAAAAAAAGCGTGAGACCGAGGATGATTGAGGCGCCAGACGCAGTGCCTTCCGCCCGCCAAGTCCTTCTTTAACCTACGTGCAATATCGCCTGTTGGCCGGTTGACCGAGGACACCATGACCATGATACCAGCTGGACTCATCCGGACAGTTGTGGCGGCAGGTGCTTTGCACGAAGTTTGGCCAGCTTCGCGCCCAGTAGCTGAAAGTCAGTCTTACCGAAGCCGCGTCCGCATCCTCGGCTGGCAATGTCCATCACCTCTGCCAGCCGCAAAAGATCCTGATCGTCAAAATTGGAATGGTCCTGTTGTTGCAATCGACTTCGAAACTGATGCCAGTCCGCTGAATTGCCCGAGCCCGTCAACTCTCGGCAGAATTCACGAGCTAAATACGCCGCTGGCACTCGATAGTCTTGCCCGTCCGATTCACGCATCTCGAACGCGGCCCTCATGTTCCTGGGCTTGAAAAAACGATTGGCAAAACTGCCACCGAACAATACGAAGAGCAAAGCTCCAATGAGCAGTGCGACGGCGAGAACAAACAGCAGAAACTGAAAGTAGCGATAGGCAGCTAGACGACGCGGTTGTCGCATTAGAGTTTCGTTCAGCAAGTTGGAGGCCTCAACTTCCTTGGTGATGGCGTTGGCCAGACGCAACATGCGCTGCAAAGTGGGTTCTGGCAACGGTGGAGGAGGCGTTCCGGATGAGCGCGGCAACCGATCTCGAAAGCTGTTCAAGATCTGCCCATCTCGCAGGAATGCCAATCGCGAACGTGGCCCAGCGGACGGTTCGTCAGGCTGGCGCTCAGAATACATATCTGAGCTGCTGACGCCACTGCACAGTAGATCGGCGATCCGAATGGCCAGAACCGCGTTGTCTCCGTGCCACAGCATGCCGTTGGTAAACAAGCTGGCGTCGGCGGAAACGACCACCAGACCTTCCTCGTCCATGCGGCCAACGGCCACCGCCGGCTGCAAGCGGCTTGAGTAGGGCCAACAGTTTTTAGGCAGGGCAACCAGTGTTTCCCAGCTCAGTCGATCGGTGTTTGTTCGAAACCAACCGCTGCGATTGAGGATCACTTGCTGGACGTCTCCAAGCACTTGCTGTTGGGACGTTGGAGGTAGCCGCAGGCAATCGTCGAAACCCTGGTACTGGTACTCGGATCGCGTCGCAATGACGGGACCCGGTTGAACGGTTCCAATTCCAGATGCGGAAAACTGTCGATCGGTGGCCAGCAGTAGCCTTCCGCCGCTGTCGACAAATTGAATCAATGCCTGCCGTGTGGCCAACGGCAATGCACGGATTTCTCCGGCGATAACGATGACGGATTCTCGTGGGCTTTGCCAAGCTTCCTGCCAGCCTACGGTTCTTAGCCCTTGTTCCTCAAGTAGCATCTGAAACAGATCAAAATCGTAATCCCAGCCGCCGGCCAAGGATGAATTGCTGGAACGAGAATCCTCGGCAACTTGGGCGCATGCCGCGCTAGCTGCCGATAGTGTGAAACATGTCCACAGCAGCAGCTTGATAACGCTCGCCGGCATGCTGGAAGATAATGAGCTGCTAAGCACCGACGGCCTCGAATTGCTGCAAGGCGTGGCGCGCTCGTTCCAAGTCGCGTTCGGGCAAATGATGATCGGGAGGCAAGTAGCGGGCCGCTTCATACAAGGCGGTCAATTCTTCAATTGCATGCTGCATCGTCGGACACGTCTCCAACAGATGCGTGGCTACGGAGCGATGGGTCCACCAACGCATCGCGGGGCGAGGCCGACGTAGAACCAGATGATGGTAAGCCCGCACGATATCACCGCGGGTCTTTAGTCCGGCGCGAAGCACCTCCTTCGCCCATTTCGCCTCCGCCTTGCGCACCGTCGCTTCCGTACCGCGAGTGAGCCGCCACCCGCCCCAGGCTAGCAACAGGAGAATGAGTCCCAGCGTAATCCAATGTTCCATGCCCACGTTAAACTCCCATCCACCGCCGCCGGTGTTTGGGCCGGACACAGCTGGCGGGCTAGAAGTTGCTGCCGCTCTGGACGCCGACGATGATGCCGGCTCTTTGACAGCCTGCCAAAAGCTGTCCGCCATCTTCGAAAACTTCGACTCGGCCGCTTCAGATGACCGTCTTGTGCCCGACGAGCGAGAACGCGCCGCGGACCGATTCGGTGTCTCTCCGTTGTCAGGCGATCTGCGCTGAACGTTCGACGAATTGTCACGGACATCAGACTTTATCGCCGACTCGATGGCGGACAAATCAGGTACCGACAGGTCGTTGCTGGGTGATGGGATTGAATCCGTGGTTGGCCATTGCGACGCGGATTTGCTGGCCGCCTTTTCTTGCTCCAGCGTGCGCTCCACTATCTTCTTTAGGGTCCGGCCAAACCCATGCCGCTCGACTTGAGATCGAATGTCCAAGTTGGAATCAAACGTCCTTGATCGCCGATTCGATGCACCAGCTGTTCCACTGACCCGCGCGGCTTCAGAACGAATCTGGTCGGTC
>JANQOL010000726.1 GCA_028289675.1 Pirellulaceae bacterium | reverse complement strand
TATCAGTTCTCAACCAGCTCATCGCCGTCGGCCATCAGTCCTGACCTATTAGTGACGTGCCAGACGCCGAACCGTAGCGTTTCTGGCCGGTTTTTCCCAAAATTACCCCTTCTCTGGCCTTGGACCGAGCCAAAAGTAAGGACGTTTAGGCCGCCAGGCGAACTTTTAGGCGTACTGGCAGAGACCGCAGGCCGCTACGCGCTGACGGGGAGCGCGCGAGCTTGCTGTAGACTTTCACGCGCGGTTTGCAGTGTTCTCAGTCCGGCATAGACGTCTTCCAAGTCACCCATTTTGCGTACCAGACTGGTCACCGCCCGATGAAATTGGGTGAGCAGTTGCTGTCCGACGGCCAGTTCGGATTCCAGCGACTCCTGATGCCGTCCCGCGTCGTCGAACCAAATCAAGCTGTTTGGCAGGTCCAGAAACGCTAGCCCGTTCTCGCAAAAAACTTGCATGGCGGCCGGAGGTCGAAAGTTGACCGCTTCGTGCCAGGCGGCTGGAAAGTAAGACCCGCAACTGATCTGGGCGATGGTTTTGGGGTGGTCTTCGTCCGAGTTTTCGAACTCAAGGCTCAGAGCTTGGTAGTCCGGCACTCGTTCGTCTGGAGAGCCGCTCGGCCCTGTTGGGCAAACCGGTTTGTCCTTCGCGGAACGGTAGCTCGTCGCCTGGACGGTGTTGACCCGTCGGTCGACCACAAACGTGCACCAATCGATCAACTCCATGAGTTCCCGGTCCATGCGTGCCTGAGGAGAACGACCGTTGCGATGCGGTGTTGCCGTTGCAGGGGGTAACCTGCGATGGCAAAAGATCATGCGTGGACGTCCCAGCCGCGTGGCGATCAGTTCCTTCAGTCGCAGCGATGCCGGCGCGAACCGCCTGGGGAATTCCGCCATGAATGCGATGCCGGATTCGTCAACGATTTGCTTCAGCTCCATTGCCTGGGCGGGCAGAATGTCGATTTCGCTGCCACAGTAAATCGCTCTGCCAAAATCGCATGCCGCTCGGATCGGTGCCGTCCCGTACCAGTCGCTTTCCAACATCAACGCGGCATCGATGTCTTCATGGCGAAGCATCTCTCGAAAGCCGTCGTAGCGCACTGCTCCAAACTCTCGAGCGGCGTTCTCAGCGAACGAAGTGACCGAACTGTAGACTCCCAAGACTTCGAAACGCTCGCGAAGCATGTGAAGAGCGGGCAAGTGGCGCTGGTTCCAATCGGAGGATAGGCCAACTAAGCCCAGTCTCAATTTCATGCGAGCGGCTACCGGTGAAGAGAAGAACGGCGTTCGGTATCAAGATTAGCTTGAATTACCGAAATGGCCTAGGTTGCCCATTTGCCTGCAGGCCGCCGTGTGATGCCACAGCATGGTCGGCAAGTCCCAGGATGATACTGAAGTTTGCGGTGACAGCTGGCGATCTCAAGCACAATTTTGGCATGATATGGCGGAAAAACCAGTGCATGTCGCCGGCAGCATCCTGACCATTCTCCCCAAATTAAACCTTTGGGTCTAACTGATCGACCGTATTCGCATAGCGAACAGCGTTTCACCATTCCGCAGAAGATGCAGAGAATCAGGGGAATAGGCGGTTATCGGCGAGTTCCAAGTGATTCGGACCCAAGGGAAATATGATAGCAATCCGATCACTGGTAGGTCGGCGGTCTGGTTGCCAGCCTATGCTGCTTGCTTATACTCGCCTGCAGATTTGATCGTTAGATGCCGCGCAATCGCTACTGCTTTTGCGAGTTCCCCATTTACATCTTGGATTTCTCGTTCGCTATTGGGACATCTAACACTGGCACCGGTTGGTTTCGCTGGGCATGAAAGTAACCCATCCAGACCGCCCTGAATCCGACACGAAGACCTGCTTTGGAGGCAGAAACTACGGTCGTGTCGATCCTGTGGCTCTTGGAGTTGGCTAGGTCACTTCAACATGCTGACGGGTGTCCACAGCACTATCTTTTCAAGAAGGGATGTCAAGTATGGTTCATGTGGCACTGGCCCTCCTGATGACGGCTACTGGAGCGAGTAGTAAGCCTCTCACTTACGAGGCAGCGTTCGCCAAGGCTCAGAAGGAGAACAAGCCGCTGTTGATTTTGGTAGGAGCACGTTGGTGTGCCTCCTGTCAAATCATGAAGAAGGAAACGATGGAGCCCATGAAGGAATCGGGGGCTCTCAAGAAAGTGGTCGTCACGTACGTGGATAAGGACGCGCGACCAGAACTTGCACAACAGCTGATGAAAGGGGAAACGCTTCCTCAGATCGTCATGTTTAGTAAACGATCGGGCAAGTGGAAGAGATACAGTTTGACTGGCATGCAAAGCGAAAACCGCATGGCAGAATTGCTAGGTCGAGCCACCGGGGCTCCGACGCAAATCGTACGCTAGCGCGATTCACCCAGGTGGGCGGCGCCGAGCGTCTCGGAAGCATCCAGCAACGTGGCGAGTGACGCTGCCTGCCAGGTAACAATCGCACTAGTTTTCATCACTGATCCCAGATCCAAAGGGCGATCGGACCACCAGCGAGGTTCGATCGCTTTTTTGTTTGCCGGATCCGTAAGAGCCGAAGCCCGCCACCAACACCCGTCCGCACTTAGAGCGACCCAGCCAGCGTGGCGGTAGATCGCCGGCTTGAGCAACGAATTCGTTGGTCGCGACCGCATTAAGCCCATGCACTTTGCACGTGTGCGAGTCGCACGGGAATCGGGCCGGCACCATCAACGCACTGGTTATCAACGCACTGGTTGCTCAATTCGTCGAAAACGGGCCTCATCAAAAGTAAGTCGCTTCAATAAACGCTACACTGGCGATGCCCCGACAATCCGCGCCTTGAATAGGCTGCAAAGCTGGGGTGTTTGGGACGTTTGTCAGCGATACCTTGTTAAGCGTCCGGTACTCGGCCCCAGTTTCGAGTCGTTTACCCACCCGAAACGCGAGCGAACGAATACCAACCCGAAGCGTCAACAAGCGAAAAGGCTACGTCGAAACACTTTCGCTGGGGCCTCGGGGTGGTAACACTTCATCCACGCGACTCGCATTAGCGACGCCGCCTATTTCGCCTTGCAGCCCATCCGCTTCATCGAATCGCCAGGAGTCCAAAGCATGTCAATGCCGATCAATCGTCGTCGTTTCTCACAAACCGCCTTGGCGCTGTCCACGGTGGCAGCTCTATCGCAACATCCCCAGGCTTCGGCGTCCGAGATTCAGCACACGTCCGAGCCACGGCGGTTGCTCAAGACTTTGAAAATTGGCATGGTCAAGGTCGAAGGGGATTTGACGGCAAAGTTCAAGGCCGCGAAGGCGGCCGGATTTGATGGGATCGAATTGGCGGTACCTGGTATTGATGTTGGCGCGGTCAACGAGGCGGTTCAAGCCAGTGGTTTGCCCGTGGATGGGTCCGTTGGCAACACTCATTGGAAGATTCGACATTCGAGTCCGGATGCCAGCGAACGTGCCGCAGCCTTGCAAAAACTGGAAGCGTCGATCCGAGAGACTCACGCCGTAGGCGGTCACACCGTGCTGGTGGTCGTGGGACATGGGCAAGATGGCACGGAGGATGAGGTTTGGGAACGCTCTATCGACAACATCCGGCAAACTTTGCCGCTGTGCGCCGAACTGGGAATGACATTGGCCATCGAAAACGTATGGAACCACTTTTGTTACGAGCACGATGGACCCAACGACCAGACAGCGGAAAAGTTCGTGCGCTATGTCGACGAATTTAATTCTCCTTGGGTGGGCATGCAGTTCGATATCGGCAACCACTGGAAATATGGCAACCCTGCCGAGTGGATTCGCACCCTGGGCCGACGCGTCGTGAAGCTGGATATCAAGGGCTTCAGTCGAGAAGTGGACAACTGGCGCGACATCACTGAAGACGATTTGCCCTGGGCCGACGTGCGGTTGGCCTTGGACAGCATCGGTTTTCACGGTTGGGTGGCGGCCGAGGTCAGTGGCGGTGACCAGCAGCGACTATCACAGATTGCCGACCAGATCGATACGGCACTCAATATCGGCTAGGCCATTTTTACTATTGGTTTAGCCGGTTACTGATGACGCTAGTTCCGTGTTGGTGCGACCCGGGAAAACGTGCCTGCAGGCACGTTGGAGTGAAGGGTTTCTCCGGTGCCAG
>JANQOL010000707.1 GCA_028289675.1 Pirellulaceae bacterium | reverse complement strand
TTGGCACTGTTCCAAGTTGATACACCGGAACGCATGACTCGCGACGGTGAAAACAATGTGGTCGGCACGGTTGACTTCGTTGCTCCGGAGCAGGCTTGGGAAAGCACTTCCGTCGACCGGCGGGCGGACATTTACGCGTTGGGCTGCACGTTGTATTTCATGCTAGTCGGCGAGCCACCGTTCGGATCTGGAACTTTGGCGCAGCGCATTGCCAAGCATCAGACGGCGGTGGCGCCGCTGATCAGTCAGCAGCGCGCAGATGTGCCTCCGGCTTTGGAAAAGCTCTACCGGCGAATGATGGAGAAAAAGCCTCAGGATCGTCCGCAGCATATGGCGTCGGTGGTGGACGCCTGTGAGCAGATCGAACGCCAGTTGCCATCTTCGAAGTCCACCACAGCGGTCCCGAACTTCAGCGTAGAGCATCAGCGCCAGCAGAGCCCGGAGGAGCGTGAACGCTGGAACAGCTCCGAGTTTCTCGGGCTAAATGGTAGCGACTCAATCGATGTTGCCGCGGCAGCTAGGGCCCAATTGGATACCAACGCCGAGCCGAAGTTCTCGGAAGACACTGTACCGATGGGGCCAGCCGATCCCCTGGCCGACCTGCCGGATCAGTTTCCAGCCACGGATACGGCGGGCAGTGGGGCAGCTGCCGGAAGTTCGCGACCGGCCTACTGGCAGCCCAATCAACCCGCACGCAAGAAGAGTTCCAAAGCGTCTTCCATCCAGGATATGGCCGAACGCTCGGAATTGGTGTGGTTGTTTTCCAACAAGTACTTCTGGATTGGTCTGGGCTTGGTCATCTCCTGCGCGTCCATCGGCATGACGCTGTGGTCAATGGGCACCAGCAACACGATCTCGCCAGTCAAGATGATCAAGGCCAACGAGTAGCCTTCGAAAGTTTCGCCTCGTCTGTTGGTCGCCGCTTGTTGGCGTTGGGCTTCCGAATGCTGGAGTCCAGGCTTTGGCCGCTCGTCTTCGCAAGAAGAAATCGCTTGAAGGCTACACTCCAACGAGTGACGTGAGCGGAAATCGAACCTGGCCAGCGGGCTTCAGAGGCCACCATCCCGCAAACCATCGGCAACAATGATGATAGAATTGGGAACTCCCCGATAAAATCACGCCGAACGCAACGAAGGAAATGGCCTACATCAAGCGTGTAGGAGCATTTCGAGTCGCGGCACTTCCTTCCTGACATATCTCAGTTCCATGGGATATCGATGCTCAATCACTTTGCACAAGCTGGAAACCTCAAAGATGCTGCGCTCAATGCATATAGGTGCCATGTGTGTTTTCACACTTGCTCTCCCCACGGCCATCCTAGGGCAGTCGACGGATGAGTCGATAAAGGGTTGGAAACGCGAGTCAGCGAGGCCTGAGATTGCGCCCGAGTTCTCGCACTTCGAATCCGATGCAGGTGAGCTTGTCCTTGGGATCTCCGGACAAGGACGTGACACCGTCGACGGAGCATGGGTCAAGGTGTTTGGCGTGCAGGGTGGTCGTGTCGTTCGGTTCAAAGCGTTCAAGCGAACGCAAGAAGTCAAATCGCCTGGACGCTGCGCGCTCGTCAAAATCACTTGGCAAGATGCCACAGGCAAGATGGTGAAAGCTGCCAACGTACATGGAAACATGGTGTTGGGGAAGAATGAAATCGCTCGACCCGAGTATCCGTCTGACCACCGGCAAAACAGCGCGAATGAATGGACACAGGTGGCTGATTCTTACCAGGTCCCCGACGGTGCGTCTCAAGCGCGAGTTGAACTACGTTTGCGTTGGACAACCGGTTCGGTGCAATGGAAGAACGTTGGATTCGAACATGTCGACGAATCACCTTCGCGAAAAGTCCGTTTGGCTACAGTGCATTTTCGACCGAAGTCCGGGCGGACGGCGATCGAAAAGTGCCAACAATTCGCGCCGCTCATTGCAGAAGCAGCCAGCCAGCGCGCCGACCTGGTTTGCCTACCTGAGTCTTTGACGTGCTATGGATCCGGTCGCAGCATGTCAGAATGCGCTGAATCGATCCCCGGTCCTTCGACGGAGTACTTCGGCGACTTGGCGAAACAACACGATCTGTACATCGTTGCAGGTCTAACTGAGCGCGATGGAGTCGTTCTCTATAACACTTCTGTGCTTCTGGGTCCGACCGGAGAACTGATCGGTAAATACAGGAAAATCTGCCTCCCACGTGAAGAGATTGAAGCTGGCCTGACACCTGGCAATCAGTATCCAGTTTTCGATACGCGCTTCGGCAAGCTCGGGATGATGATTTGCTGGGACTTGCAATTCCCTGAGGTCGCAAGAAATCTCTGCGATAGCGGCGCGGAGATCATCGCCATGCCGATCGCAGGTGGAAATCCAACACTTGCGGCAGCACGCGCGATTGAAAACCAAGTCTTTCTGGTCAGCAGCACCTATACCGAAGCCGCCAAAGGAGGAATGGTTTCCGGTGTTTGGAATCAAGCCGGCGAGTTGCTTGTCCAGAACGATTCAAACTGGGGTACGGTGATGGTGACCGAAGTGGATCTCGCCCAGCGGTTCTATTGGGACTGGCTTGGCGATCTCAAATCGCGCATTCCTCGCGAACGCCCGCCTCGATAATTCGGAAGTTAGTCGCCGGCAAGTACCGCTTCGCCGCTTACCCCACTTGCTGGAGTACAGCCTTTAGGCGATGTCTTCTTCTTGAGAATGCGATTTCTTTTTGAGAAGAAGGACGGCTGAAGCCTGGACTCCAACACTCGGCCAGCTCTCCAACAACTCGCGGGACCGTTACTTAACGTCGACCGGATGCCGACTTCTGTTCGTTTAAATGTCAAGTTTGTCCATCAGAGGCGGTCGGAAGCCGAATCACAAAGTAGACACCATAGGCCGCGGCCATGGCAATCATAGCCTTTGGCCAAAACGACAAAGGTGACCAGATGAGTGTCGAACCGACGACAATCGTGACCATGCCACATGCAAACGCCTTTACGTCGGTTCTAACGCCACCTTGTTCTCGCCAATCGCGAAGCGGGCCGCCCACCACGGGCCACTGAAGTGCTCGCGCATGAAGTGCCGGTGAGACTCGCAGTAGGAAGTAGCACATGACAAGTAGAAACGGAGTCGTCGGGATACCCGGCAGGACCACCCCCACCATCGCCAGTACAAAGAACAAGCCTGCCAAGACCCAATAAATGCCAGCTCGGATTCCAGTAGCCCGTTCGGCGTTTGCCACCGGCGAGGATTGGTCCGGATCCGCTTTCAAGACTATTCCTTTTTCTCATCTTGCTTGCCGTCGATACAGTACAGCTGCTGCCCGGTGCGAATCAGTAGCCGGTCACCGGCGAAGGCAACACTATAAACTGTCGGGCCGCCGTAGGAGAACATCTCATGAAGTGCTTGCTCCGGCAACGCACTCAGAATCGCCCCCGGCCCGGATTTTGGCTCAGCTGCACGCCTGGAAGCACTTCGTCACCGGATTGGCTGTCCCGTGATGTGGCAATGGACATTTCGAGTTCCTTCAAAGCACCTGCAGTAACCAGATGGCGCTCGCGATCGTTCCTGTCACCAGCGTCCAGCCAACTCGTTTGAGATACCGGGCGGGTGGTGGACTGAGCAGCAGACACCATGCCATGCCGACCATTGGAACCACCGCACAGGCCAACGAGTGCCCAGTTGTGATCGAGCCGACGACGATGGCCGACATGAATACAAGGATTACAAAGTGCAGCACGCGTGACTGGCGTTTCTGAGCTGCGATCACACCGCGTACCGCGATCGTCGTCGACACAAATCCTAACAACAGAGTCGCCCAAGATTCCAGCGCGGTCTCAAGTGCAACTGGTCCAGCCAAAAACACGGGCACGCAGGGAGCCGATAGACCGACGACTCCCAACAATTGCCCCATCAATGTTCGGTGTTTGCCCAGCAGGGCGACTATGAAACTTGCAGTTGCCCCAACTGCACAACCGACCAAGGCCCAGCGAACGACGCTTGATCCAAAGATAAGCGCTACGCAGCCGCTGGCTACCAAAACGATGAGATACCCAGCCAGTCGCCAGGTCGCTGCAGGTGCAGAACGTTGTGCGCGAGTGCCTCGATATCCGAGCGCTACCAACAGGGGCTCGTGAGCCAAGAACCCAAAGGTAGCAGCAACTACGACGGCCAGTCCTACGGTCGTCGGTCCCGCGGCGATCAAGCCGGTCAGCAAAGGGATCGCGAGAATCGCATAGGCGCCATGTTCCTTGGGACTCAACTGCACCTGGCCGACGGCGGCCTGCCTCGGCTTTTGCGAAATCGCTACGTCTGCTTCCATCACTAATCGCATCGAACTCGCCTAGAACTCGCTGATCAACACTCGATTCTCACATTTCGAACCTTATTCTACACCAGCAGGTATAGAATAGCAATCGAGGCTCGGCCCGTGTCGGTGATCAGCCCGGGCAACCTCTAAACCATCTCTACAAGGCGTTTAGCCCGGACAAATGGCCCGCGTCATCAACACTAGTGGTCGCTCATTCCCTCGAAAACAGGCCACATCAAGAGCAAGAAACCGAGCCTGGAAGATCGTATCAGGATCAATCGCGGGAAACTGAAATGAAGGCCTAAAACGAAATCAAGTCGGGTGCCCTGCTGGAGCTCACAGCGTCAGGCGGTGGAGCGAATTTAGTCAGTTTGATTCCCACCACGGCGGCCTTGTACTCCTCGATCGTCGGTGTTCTACCCAAGATTGCCGCCAGCACCACGACCGGCGTTGAGGCCAGTAACGACTCGCCCTTCTTGCGATCGGAGTCGGCCACCACGCGGCCTTGGAACAGGCGAGTGGACGTCGCCAAAACGGTATCGCCCTTCTCAGCTTTTTCTTGGTTGCCCATGCAAAGATTGCAGCCAGGACGTTCCAGGTACATCATGTTCTCATATTTGGTGCGCGCTTCTTGCTTCGGTAGCAGATCGTTGAACTCGAACCCCGAGTAACGCTGCAGTACGTCCCAATCACCCTCCTCCTTCAACTCTTCAATGATGTTGTACGTTGGAGCAGCGACGACAAGCGGTGCTTTGAACTCGACCGTGCCCTGTTCCTCTTCCAGATTGCGCAACATCTGAGCCACAATCTTCATGTCTCCTTTGTGGACCATGCAAGATCCGACGAATCCCAAGTCAACATGCTTTTGGCCGTTGTAGAAAGTCAAGTCCCGGATCGTATCGTGCGTGTAGCGTTTGGACACGTCTTCGTTGTGGACATCCGGATCGGCAATCATCGGCTCATCAATCAGACTCAAATCGACTTCCAATTCCGCGAAGTACTCTGCATTACTGTCAGGAGCCAGGGCCGGTTTTTCGCCTGATCTGATTTCCGCAATTCGCTTGTTGGCCCGATCGATCAAACCTTGCAGCACTTGCTTTTCATTGTCCATCCCCTTTTCGATCATGGTCTGGATTCTGCTTTTGGCGATCTCCAGCGAATCGATCAACGTGTCGTCTTGGGAAATGCAGATTGAAGCTTTCGCTTTCATTTCCGCCGTCCAATCGGTGAACGTGAAAGCTTGGTCGGCCGCTAGCGTCCCGATGTGGACTTCGATGACTCGGCCTTGGAAAACGTTATCGCCAGCAAACTTGTCTAGCATCTGAGCCTGAGTTGAATGAACGACGTCACGAAAATCGATGTGCTCTTGCATTTCGCCGATAAAAGTGACTTTCACCGATTCGGGAATCGGCATGGACGCTTCGCCGGTCGCCAAGGCGAGCGCTACCGTTCCGGAGTCCGCTCCGAACGCGACACCTTTTGACATTCTTGTATGGGAGTCGCCACCGATGATGATGGCCCAATCATCAACAGTGATGTCGTTGAGCACTTTGTGGATCACATCGGTCATAGCGTGGTAGACACCCTGGGGATCGCGCGCGGTGATCAAACCAAAGTCATGCATGAACTTCATTAAGCGAGGGATATTCTCTTGCGCCTTCTTGTCCCAAACCGATGCGGTGTGACAGCCTGATTGGTAGGCTCCATCGACGATGGGCGAAATCAACGTCGCCGCCATCATTTCAAGTTCTTGGGAGGTCATCAGCCCGGTTGTGTCCTGCGACCCAACGATGTTGACTTCGACACGAACATCGGAGCCCGCGTGCAGGATTTTGCCCGGAGTATTCCCGACTGCGTTTTGGTTGAAGATCTTTTCAACGGCTGTCAGACCTTGTCCCTGGTGAGAAACCTCTTTGGATGGAGCAAAAACGGGCGGCAAGTCGATTCCGAGCGTGTTGGCGGCAAACGTCTGCAGTTTCTTGCCAAACACGATGGCATAGGAACCGCCTGCCTTCATGAACTCCATCTTTTGCGGCGTCAGTGCACTGGAAATATCGATCAGCTCGCGGGCACCGCAGTAGAGCTTCTTCTCTTTGGTGTTGATCGTCAGGACGGTGCCGGTGTCGACGGAGTAAGCCTGTTCGAGTACGGGCTCACCATCGTCGTTCAGCACAACCTGGCCATCCTCGTCCCGTTTCTTGACCCAATTCTTCAGGTCGATGCCAATGCCACCGGTCACTCCAACAGTTGTCAGGAAAATCGGCGAGATACCATTGGTTCCCGCAACAATGGGAGCAATGTTGATGAACGGAACATAGGGGCTCGCCTGTCTTCCGATCCAGAGAGCCACGTTGTTGACCCCCGACATCCGAGACGAACCGACGCCCATCGTGCCTTTTTCGGCAATCAGCATCACCCGTTTGTCGGGATGTTGTTCTTGAAGTGCGACGAGTTCCCTTTGAGCCTCTTCATCGATCAGACATTTGCCGTGCAGCTCCCGATCGGACCGCGAGTGAGCTTCCGCACCTGGCGACAACAAGTCCGTCGATATATCACCAACTCCGGCAACGTAAGTGACGACCTCGATCTTCTCCGGTACATCGGGCAGCTGCGTAAAGAAGTCGGCCCGCGCATAGCTTTCGATGATGTCACGCGCGATATCGTTGCCTTGCCGAAACGCTTCTTCCAGACGTTCGGTATCAGCTTCGTAGAGAAAGACTTGCGTTTTGAGGACCTGGGCGGCCTCTTTCGCAATGGCCTCGTCGTCACCCAGAGCCAAGTCCAGCAGTACCCGGATAGAAGGTCCACCTTTCATGTGCGAAAGTTGCTCAAAGGCAAACGTGGGGGTGATTTCTGGGACGATCACGCTTCCACGGACGATGTCCTTTAAGAACTCCGCTTTCACGCCAGCCGCGCTAGTCGTACCTGGAAGCGTGTTGTAGATGAAGAAGTGTAAGGAGTCCTCTAGATGCGGATTCGCAGGATCTTTGATTTGATCAATGATCTCTTCGGTCAGCTCGGCACGATCGATCGGCTTCGGTTGAAGACCTTGCTTCTTGCGGTCTTGGATTTCGTCAAGGTAGGCGGAGTACAAGTTCATTTCAGTCACACATTGGTTGAGTGTTTCAACATGATTTTAGTGGCTTGCCAGTCATGATTCCCGTCGACTGATGTTAGTCGCCGCATGGGGCACATCCCTGAATCTGGTCACAATCCGACATCACCGAAGAAGCTTGTCTATTCCCGACCGTTCGACGCTATTCGGACAGCGGACTGACACATGGCATCGTTCGAAACACTGCCAACAGAATGACAACTGCGTTGCCATCACGGCCTGCTCTGGGGCATTTTGCAAGTCCCAGAGTTACTGCAGTAGGCCACGTCTGACGAGGTCTTTACGGCAAGGCAAAACGCACTTCGTTTGCTGGCTGAACACCAGGTAATCGACTAGCCATCAATCGGTGGGCTGGAAAACCAATTGCCCAAATTATCGAGCTTTCTACCTGGAAGGGTACCCCAGTACGGTTTGCCGGAAACTCATGGGGTGGTTCTGGCAAGCGTGTCTCTAGCGACGCCGATGCAACAAGTCCGCACGATGCCGGATGCATTGGCTAGGAGATCGCCCAGCCCGTCATTCGGGAACCGGAATCCCTCAAGAACGAGCGACTCTGATCACAGTCGGCTGGAGTCGATCCCGAGCCAAACTCGCGGACGCCGTGCTGGACACACCGCGGATGGAAACGAGCCGGATGGAAACTCCGCGACGAGGCGTACCGGGAAAGAACTGTTTGCAAACTAGCAGTGACTTCCCGGCAAACTGCCTCATTTCCACGCCGCGGCAATTGTCCGTTTCGAGGGGCGCACTAGATGGGTGGGTGTACATCGTTTTGGCCTGGGCAAAAAGCTCGTCGGTCGCCCACGCCATAGGCCTGCGTAGCTCGCACTAGCTGCAGGCTTGCTTGATGTTCTCAAAGGCTTCGCGCAGTTCTTGACCGACGTTTTGCAGCGCGTCGTGAACTTTTCCTTCCGATTCTTTGGCCGTTTCATCGGCGCGCTTGCACTTTTCGCAGAAATCAACCCAACGGTCCTCGAGTTGGTCCCATTGCTCTTTCAGTTCCATGTTGGCGAGGTGGATCTTCAACTTAGCTTCATCGTACTGCTGCTTGGTCGATGCGATCACTTCGTCCAGTCGTTGGCCAGGTGTTTTCGTGGTCATGGTTTTCTCCGTTTTGAGATGAAGTAGTGGGCCAGTACCGAAGAAAGGCCATCTGACACGCCCGCATTTCACGCTTTCGAAGAAAATTTTTGGACTTCCGTGAAATCAACTTCGGCTCAGCTGGCTTTCAATGGCAAACAATGACTGCCCGGAGCGCTGGCCGACATCAATCTGCGGATGAGTGGCTTCATTCAGATCGCATTTGGGCTCGCCACTGGCGACTGGGCAACGCGGATCGAATAGTCAGAGTAGTCATCCGCTCAGCAACTCAAATCACATTTCTGGCAATCCGAAGCACCAGCGAGGCAGTTTCTGCGAAGAAGCGACTCGCTTGCAGATTGGATTGCCGACCGTTAACGGCTAACTCACACAGGAGATTGACTATGACAAGTTCAGCTACGCAACCTGCGAAAGATTCTCGTAACGGCCACTTCGCCGCTTCGTACGGCCATCGCTATATGACACGACCCGTGCCAACCGACCGTCTTCCGGATGAATCCAACCCGGCTGCGGTGGCCTACCAGCTACTCAAGGACGAAGTCGAATTGGACGGCAAGCCGGCTCAAAACCTCGCCACGTTCTGCACGACTTGGATGGAGCCTGAAGCGGACAAGTTGATTGCGGAGGGCTTGCACTACAACCTGGCGGACGAAGATGAATACCCACATGTTTCGGAGATCCAGAAAACCTGCGTCAACATGATGGCCGATCTCTTCCACGCCCCCGACATCTCCACGGACGGGGGCGGGATGGGAACAGCGACCATCGGCTCGTCAGAAGCCATGATGCTCGCTGGACTGGCGATGAAGTTCAATTGGCGCAACCGCCAACTTGCTGCCGGAAAGCCAGCGGACAAACCGAATCTCATCATGGGTACCAACGTGCAGATTTGCTGGAAGAAGTTCGCCAGGTACTTCGACGTCGAACCCAAGTTGCTGCCCCTGGAGCCTGGTCGCTACGTCGTGACACCTGAGCAGGTCGCCAGCGCCGTTGACGAAAACACCATCGGCGTGTGTGCTGTGGTGGGCAGTACGTTCACGGGCGAATTCGAGGATGTAAAGGCGATTAACGACGCTCTGGAGCGACTGAACGCGGAGCGCGGCTGGCACGTTCCGATTCACGTCGATGGTGCCAGCGGCGGATTCGTCGCTCCGTTTTTATACCCTGATCTTGAATGGGACTTTCGTGTGCCGCTGGTCCAATCCATCAACATCTCCGGACACAAGTATGGACTCTGCTACCCAGGCATCGGTTGGGTGATCTGGCGCAATCGAGCCGCCGTCCCCGAGGACCTCATCTTTCGAGTGAACTATCTCGGTGGCGAGATGGAGACCTTTACACTGAATTTCTCCCGCCCGGCGTCGGGAGTGCTTTCTCAGGCGTACAACTTTCTTCGGCTCGGACGCGAGGGCTACACGACGTGTATGACCGCGCTCAAAGCGAATGCAGATTACATTCGCGAGCGCCTCGAAGCCACCGGAGACTTTGACATCATGAGCGATGGTCAGTCCTTGCCGCTTGTTGCCTGGTCCGTCAAAGAATCGGCACCGTACACGGCGTTTGACCTCTCAGACAAACTTCGCGAACGCGGGTGGATCGTGCCCGCCTACACGATGCCCAAACACGCGGAGAGCGTCACCTGCTTGCGTGCCGTTGTGCGTGAAAACATGAGCCGTACGCTCGCCGATGATCTGGTTGACGATGTCCTGTGGGCCGTTGGTGAATTGAATCGCACGAAACCCAAACTGGCCGCCGAAGTTATCGAACGCGAAGCCAATCAAGAACCAATTTGCTAGTTGAGGAGAACATCATGTCAGCAGCAAACTTAGAAAGTGATTTGCAAGATTCACCTCCTCTGTCCGGCGCTCCGGACCTGCAAACTGTCATCGATATTGTGTTGCGACAAGAACAACATCGAAAAGAATCAGAACGCCGGCAGCGACAAGAGGAAATGCGACAGTCTCGCCTGAAGCAGCAACTCAGTGATGAGAAACTGCATGAGGCAGTTCAGGTCATCAAATGGTGTGTCGTCGGAATCTGCGGAGCAGTGATTCTAGCCGTCGTGCTAGGTATTTGGGCACTTGTGCAAGTGGAACGAGCGGTCTCGGAGGTCGAACGCGAAGTGGAGAGTGTTACGAAGCGTGTCGACGATATCCTACACGAGATCGAGCATCCGTTTGAAGGTGCTGGAAAACTACTAGGCAGAGATCTCGACAAATCGATCGCAGAATACTTGGGGCTCGCTGGTTCTTCTTCGGCGGACAAGTGACCGACTTGATTATTCCGTTCAATCTCAAGCATCTGCGGCAGGCAAACAGAACTGAGTACAGAGACACGAGCAATTGATCTAGCCTAACCAGCCGCATTAACAATGCTGTACGCTGGATCGGACCAATACGCATCCCGAAAGACGGAAGATGAAATTCCCCAGTCTTGAATACGAGCAGCCCCTGGATACTTCTCGGAAGATCAGTCTCAGCGATGCGGTGATTGGAATTGCCGTCACCTTGCTGATACTGGAAGTCAGAGTGCCAGAGAATCACTCGTTTTCAGACGATGGACTGCTGAACTTCTTGGTCAAAGTTGGAGATCAACTGCTCGTCTGTGCCGTGACCTTTGTCTTGATCGGCTCCTATTGGATGCAGCATCGCCGAATCGTTGATCACCTCAAATCGACTTCGGCGGTGATTGCTTGGATCAACCTTGCTTTTCTGTTCCTAATCAGCTTGACTCCGTTTTTCGCTTCGCTGTTGGGTGCCTACCCAGACGATCAGCCTGCCGTCCTGCTGTTTGGTGCATCCCACGTCTTATGTGGACTGTCGCTCACTTTGATGTGGAGCGTCGCGGTCTGGCTTGGCGTGACAGACGTATCGCCGGAGGTTGGCAGCAACATCCTGGGCGGAACGCTAGTTGCTCCGGTGGTCTGCGTCGCAGCCATCTTGAGTTCACTCTCGAGTCGCAGCCTGGCAATCGCCTTGTTCTTGTCCATTCCATGCTGCCAACTCCTGTTCGTCTTCTATACCGGTAAACGACGAGGTGACCGTAGCAACGGCCAGCAGAAACTGGCCTCGCGCTAGGCAAGTCCTCCCACCGCTATCCGTTTGTTCCGATTCATCACGAAGCGGCATGAGCGACACTCACGGCTACGCCAGTACCTGTTGGATGACATGGCCATGCACATTAGTTAACCTGCGCTCGAGCCCATTGTGGTAGAACGTGAGACGCTCGTGGTCGAGGCCCATCAAGTGGAGTAGCGTAGCGTTGAAGTCGTAGACGGTTGTTTTGTCGACAGCAGCCTTGAAACCGAATTCATCGCTCTCACCGTAGCTGAACCCTTTGCGGACTCCGGCACCAGCTAGAAAGCAAGTAAATGCACTGGGATTGTGATCGCGCCCCGTGCCGTTGGCTTGCAAGAACGGCATGCGGCCAAACTCGGTGGCCCAAACGACGAGCGTATGATCCAACATCCCTCGTGCCTTAAGATCAGCGATCAAGGCTGCGGTTGGCTGGTCCATAATCTCCGCCTGCATGGCGTGAGTCTTCTCGATGTTGGCATGCGAGTCCCAGTTCGTGATGCCGTTGCCACCGGCCGGGTCGCTACCATTGAACAGTTGAACAACGCGGACACCTTTTTCCAACATCCGCCGAGCAAGCAGGCAGTTCTTGGCGTATTGGCCGCGCAATTCGCTACCACCTTCCACTCCGTAGGCCTTCAGCGTGGCCTCGGACTCACCCGATAAATCCATCACTTCCGGCACCGAAGTCTGCATGCGTCCGGCCAATTCATAGCTGGCAATCCGTCCAGCAAGATTGGCATCGCCCGGATACTTCTCAAGATGTTTAGCATTGAGACGCTGCAACAGCTGCACGGTTCCTCGATCGGCTGCGCTCGAAAATCCTTCCGGCCGGTGCAGGTTGTTGGGCGGGTTCTTCGCCGTAAAGTCCGTTCCTTGAAAGGCGGCTGGGAGAAAGCCGTTGCCAAAGTTGTTTTTGCCGCTACGGGCCAGGCCCCGAGGATCATTGATGGCCACAAAGGACGGCAATTCTTGATTCTCTGTCCCCAGCGCATAAATCACCCACGCGCCGAACGAAGGGAAGCCTTCCATCGTGAAGCCCGTGTTCATAAAGTTCTCACCCTGCGGATGGGCGCTGGTGTCAGTCGTCAGAGCGTGAAGGAAGCAGAAATCATCGACTTGCTCAGCCAGATTGGGCAGCAGTTCAGAGACCATCTTGCCGGTCTCGCCACACGGCTTGAAGTCCCAAAACGGCTTGGCAATGTTGCCTGTCGGACCTTCAAAAGTAACCGCGGGAATACCAGGCGGCTTTTGACCATGCAGTTTGGTCAACGCGGGCTTGTAGTCAAACGTGTCAACGTGGCTGACCGCGCCCGGGCAATAGATGACCAAGACTTGCTGCGCCGGCACTTCAAAGTGGGGCTGGCGTGCCGCGTACGGGTTGTTGGGATCAATGTCAGGTCGAATCGGCGCCTTGCCACTGACCGTCCGCGCGTCGTCAGCTAGCAAGCCATCCGCATCCAGCAAACTTGCTAGTGCAATTCCAGCGGTCGACAGACCCGCAGTCCCAAGAAATCCGCGCCGATCAAGCAGACGCCGGCCGTGCAAGGAAAGGTATTCAGGATGACTCATGGTAGAAAAGCGAATTCGTTCGAGTTGATAATCGCGCGACAAACAAATGGCAGGCCACTTCTCCGGGCCAGTTCAATACAGTCACGCCGCTCACCTTCGTCTGGTGCGCGATTGAGTAGCAGTTCAAAACAGCGATCGATGGATCTGTCTTCATCGCCATCCGATTCGTCCTTTGCTCGGGCTGCGATCCGCTTGGATTGTTCGACCACAAAATCGCTATTCATCAGGTTCAATGCCTGCAGGGGCGTGGTCGATACGGGACGTTTCGCCCGGACCTGCAGGCATTGAACCTGATGAAT
>JANQOL010000684.1 GCA_028289675.1 Pirellulaceae bacterium | reverse complement strand
TCGCCGCCGACCCCGGTGCTGCCGCTCGACAAAATCAGCCACCCATGATTGCCCATTGGCAGTTGCGCTCGCGGGAATTGCGGTTTGAACTTGGCCCGGCGCTCATGGGGATTCTCAACGTTACCCCCGACAGCTTTTCCGATGGCGGCCAATTCCTGGATTCGCAGTCAGCCGTGGACCAAGCGCTGCGGATGGAAGATGCCGGCGCCGATATCTTGGATTTAGGCGGTGAGAGCACGCGTCCGTACAGTTCACCAGTCGCGGAAGACGAGGAGCTGCGTCGCGTCGTACCTGTCATGGAAGCACTCCAAGGGCGTTTGCAAGTGCCAATTTCCATCGATACGACGAAGAGCCGCGTGGCTCGGGCGGCCATCGACTTGGGAGCGGAAATCATCAACGATGTTTCAGGCCTCGAACAAGATCCGGAGATGCTGCCGCTGGCAGCGGCGACCGGCGCGGGCGTGTGTGCAATGCACATGCGAGGGCGCCCAGCCAACATGCAGGACGCACCCGAATACGACGACGTCGTCCAGGAGATTTTGGATTACCTCCGCCTGCGGGATCAACAATTGCAAGCGGGCGGAGTGGCTGCCAGTTCTATCTGTTTGGATCCAGGAATTGGCTTTGGCAAGACCCATCAACACAACTTGCAATTGCTAAGATCGGTCCACGAGTTCCATCAGCTGGGCCGACCGCTGCTCGTCGGGCATTCTCGCAAGGGCTTTATCGGCAAACTGCTCGGATCCGCCGAAGATCGAGACTTGGGTACAGTCGCGGTGAGTTTGGCGCTGGCAGGGCGACGCGTTCAAGTGCTGCGTGTTCACAATGTCCAAGCGCATCGCCAGGCTCTGACCTGCTACCAAGCGGCCTTGGAAGACACGGCCTGACCATTGCCGTACACAATTCACCGACGATCTCGTTTAGCAGTCCGCCGCTGGCGTACTTGGCTGACGAATCTGCACGCCCGCGGCGGACTGCTAAACAAACTACCGTTGCAGCTTTGCGGTTAAACTGACGCTATCGCGTTTGAGCTATCGCCGTTATCTGACAACCCGTCCATTACGTTTTATCGGTTAAATCATGAAACGCTGCTTACTCGTCCTGGCATTTCTGCTGCTGTTCGTTGGTTGCCACCGAGTAACTCCGGTGGCCGAGGTGTCCGTTGAATCCAGTGGCGTCGAGCTTCAAGACGTTGAACCGTCGCTGACGGTCGAGGCAGATTGGGCCAGTTGGAGGGGGCCAACTGGCAATGGCGTCGCCATCGAGCAGGATGCACCGACAAAGTGGTCGGCCGGCCAAGGCATCGCTTGGCAATCCGACGTCCCCGGACGCGGACATAGTTCGCCGATAGTCGTGCGCGGCCAGGTGATGTTGGCGACGGCCCGCGATGCCGAGGAGCAACAGCTGGTCGTGGCCTTTGACGCGGAGACCGGAGACAAACGTTGGGAAACGGTGGTGCACGAAGGCGGCTTTCCGTCCAAGAGTGAAGTGCACCAAAAAGCAACCAACGCTAATGGTACGGTAGCTAGCGACGGCAAGCACGCGTTCATTTCGTTTTTCAACTCCGGCAAGATCTTCGCCACCGCACTGGACTTGGAAGGCCAAATCGTGTGGCATGAAGAGCTGGGTGGTTTTCGCTCCAAATTTGGCTTCGCACCTTCTCCGGTGCTCTACAAGTCTTTCGTGATCTTTGCCGCCGAGCATATGTCCGGCGGTTACATCTCCGCCTTGGATACGGAGACCGGCAAATTGGCTTGGCGGATTGCCCGGCCCGCGGAGAATTCGCACTCGACGCCGGCGCTCATCGAACTAGACGGAAAAACGCAGCTGTTGATCAGTGGCTGCAATGCCATCACCAGCTATGATCCCGCGACCGGTCAGGAAAACTGGCAGTCCGACTACAGCTCGGGCACCACCTGCGGCACGATGGTTAGCAGCGGTGGCAGAGTCTACGCGTCGGGTGGATATCCCAACAAACAAACCGTCTGCTTGAGCTCTAGTGGCCAAAAGCTGTGGGAGAATCGCGTCAAGGTCTATGAACCGTCGATGTTGGCCGTCGGAGATGCACTGTACGCGGTTTCCGACGACGGTATCGCATACTGCTGGGACGCCAACGATGGTAGTGAGTTGTGGCGGAAGCGATTAGGAGGCAGCTTTTCGGCTTCTCCTACACTGTGCGGCGACAACATCTACGTCAGCGATCTGGCGGGCAATACGTATGTGTACAAGGCGTCCAAGGACGCATATGAACTGGTTGCCAAGAACCAGTTGGGTTCGGACTGTTATGCCAGTCCAGCAATTGTTGGCGGCAAGATTTATCTCAGAATCGGACTTGGCTCCGGGCGCGACAGACGCGAGCAACTGGTGTGTATCGTCGGAGCGGATGCCTCATGATCTTTTCGGTCTCCCAAGGCCGCTGGCTGGCAGCACTGGTCTCATTGACGGTTTTGTCTGGCGCTCACGTTCAATCCATCGCCGACAGCCCTCAGCTGATCGTCTTAGGCGTCGCCCAAGACGGCGGATTTCCGCAAGCCGGCTGCCAGCGGGAGTGTTGTCGCGAGGTGTGGAATGATCCATCGCTGCGGCGTTGGGTCAGTTGTCTGGCCTTGGTCGATCCGCAAACGAACCAGCGATTTATGCTGGACTGTACCCCCGATTTTCGCGACCAGCTGCGTTTGCTTGACCGGTTGGCACCGACTTCCAGCAAAGTCTTGGTTGACGGCATTCTGCCCACACATGCACATGTCGGCCACTACACGGGGTTAATGCACTTGGGACGCGAGGTCATCGGTGCTCAGTCCGTGCCCGTGTTCGCCATGCCGCGCATGAAGCACTTCTTGGAGTCCAATGGACCGTGGCAGCAGTTGGTGCAGCTAAATCAAATTCATGTGCGGCGTTTGGCGGCCGGGCAGCAAATTGCACTGACTCAGAATCTCAGCGTCACGCCGATTCCGGTGCCGCATCGAGACGAATACTCGGAGACGGTCGGATTCATGATCCATGGGCCGTCGCGCTCGGCCCTGTACATACCCGACATCGACAAATGGGAACGCTGGGAGTTGGAGGTCGAAACACTAATCTCGCAGGTGGACCTAGCGTTTCTTGACGGGACGTTTTTTGACGCTCAGGAGCTGCCTGGGCGCGACCTGTCGGAGATCCCACATCCGTTGGTGATCGAGAGCGTCCGGCGGTTTGGTGCATTGCCAGCTGAACAACGTGCCAAGATCTATTTTATCCACCTGAACCATTCCAACCCGCTGCTGCGGGACGAGCCAACGTCCTTGCGGCAAGTGCATGAAAAGGGGTTACGCGTCGCCGAGCAAGCCAGCGTTTTTGATTTATAGCTAGAGGTCTCAGCTGTCCTTGGAGGCCGTAGCCTCAGGTCCCGGAAAACGCAGCTGTTCAAGCCAACTCTTCGTTCGATTGCCAAGCATAGCGCCCGCTGCCAGGGCGGAGTGCCTGAGGCGCGGCAAGTTAGCGGGCGCAATCGCCCTCACACGAAGACAAGTTGTTGGTAGCGCCTGCATTTTCGATTTGTAGATTTCGTCACCTCGCATGTAGTCCAGCGATGGACAGCCGCGTTCGCACAAATCGCGAATCGCGACCAGATTCAAGATGCGGCCGACTTTCATGCTGTCCAAGCGCGGGTCGCGGCCCGACTGGTACTGGAATACGTTGCCATCATCGTCGGAGAGGAACAATTGAGCGGCTACCGGTGATCCGTCTTGCATCAACGACACGACCGAAGCCTGAGATCGCTGCGCCAGCTCTTCGCAGGCTGCGAACAAGAAGCGTTCAAACCTAGGATCGGAAAAGCATCCCTCTTGTCCGGCAGCTTGCCAACGCAGCTGATGCAGGCGAGCCAACCAAGCTAGCGCTTCGGGCAAGGTATCGCTGCTGTCCGCCACGTGAAATGTCAGTTGATCTGACTTGTCAAAGCGATTCAGCAAGTTCCGGTTCTGCCGCCGTTGGTTCTTGGAAAGTCGGCTAAAGAAGGACTGCCAACCGTCGCTCAGGTCGACCCGCCAAGTGCTCTCCAAGGCGCTTTCGTGCACTCGGCAACCGGCTCGTGCTAGATGCGCGACGAACTCATCAATCGAAGCACCGGGACGCGAGATGCCCTCTAATTCGACATACTCCCAGCCCAGTTTCTGTTGCTGCTGGAGAAACCAACGCGCGATTTCGGCTGCTGCTTCGGACGCCGTCTCGCTCGGGCCCGTCAACGACTGGAAATCAGTGCACACGCGGCCACTGCCCAACAGTCGCCAGGATCGTCCGCGGAACCAACTGGATTGCAGCATGCCTGGCAGCAAGCCCACGGGCCGGCCATCGTCGCGTTCCACCAGCAGCACCGCTAGTCGCTTGTGATCGGACGCGTAAACGGACCACCAATTCATCAGCCAGGCGGGCGACTGGAAGGGCGTGGCAGCCCACTCGGTCCAAAACCGCCAGTAGGGCTGCAGTTGTTCTGGGGATTCCAGCAGACGCGTTTTCAGCAACATGGCCGTTGGTAGCAATTGAAGTCGAAGGATCGGCTTGGCCGCCGATGATCCCTGGAATTGGCATGGCAGACCCCTGCGTGCTCAATGCCGGTCGCGGCCAAAAAACTGCAACGACTACCATTTGCATAGTTCATGAACTGGCCGTCCGGCGATGACCCAATCGGGGAGCTGGCCAGGTGAAATCAAAATGCGAAACCCCGTCGCTAAAATCCCTAGGACCGGCAAATCCTGGGCAGTTTCCGCGCCCTCCACGGCGCACGAATTTGGACAAAAACGGCGGCAATGGCTGCAAAAGCAGTGGAATTAACGCTGGGCTTCGGTCAATAATCAAAGTCCCACCTGGCTGTACTTCTAGCTCTCACATCGATGGCGTGTGGGTTGTTCCCCACAGCTTGCCAGAGCCCTTTTGCCAACGCTTACTCGGAACGGTCCTGCCTATGTCGTCTCGTTCGATTTTCGCCTACTCGTTGTCCATTACGGCAATCTGTCTCACCACCGGCGCTTCAGCCTTGGAACCGACGCCTCGATGGGGACGATTTCGCGGCGCGAATGGCAGCGGTGTCACCAGCGATTGCAATGTACCACTGCCCTGGAAGGCAGCGGATGTGGCTTGGAACATTGCCTTGCCCGGCAAATCCAATGGTTCACCGGTGGTTGCCGGCAAGCGCGTCTTCTTGATGAGTGCCGATCCGAACTCGGCCAAACGCTACATGTTGGCTTACGATTTAGGCAGTGGGAAAGAGCTGTGGCGAAAGGAGTACGAATCCCGCCCCAATCGCATTCATCGGCAAAGCAGCTACGCCTCGTGCACGCCTTGCGTGAACAGTGATGCCGTCTTCATTACTTGGGCGACTCCGGAGAGCGTCGTTCTCAAGGCGTTGAGTCACGAAGGCGAGGAACGGTGGACGAAGGACTTGGGTCCCTTTATCAGTCAGCATGGCTACGGCACGTCACCGGCAGTCTTTGGCGACAAGCTGGTGCTGTTTGTCAGCCAACAAGCTGAGCAGTTGCCGTCCGGCGCGAAGCCCGGCCAAAGTAGCGTTTCCGCGTTCGATGTCGGCACTGGCAACTTGATCTGGAGCACACCCCGAACAGCCACACGCACCTGTTACGGTGTTCCCGCTTTGTTGTCCGGCAAAGATGGCCAGGACACATTGCTGTTTTGCAACACTGGTGATGGAATCTTTGCTCTGGATCTGAGTACGGGCAAGCCGCTGTGGAATAACCGCGTGTTCGGCAAGCGCTGCGTATCGTCGCCACTGCTGGCCGGTGATTTGGTGATCGGCACCGAGGGCTCAGGTGGTGGCGGTAATATTTTGTACGCTGTCGACACGCAAGGCGATCATCAAGTTCGATTCAAGATCAATCGCTCGGCGCCCTATGTGCCGACACCCGTAGCGCATGGTGATTTGCTGTTCCTGTGGGATGACAAGGGCATTGTGACATGCGTGCGTCTGCCGGACGGCGAGGTCGTGTGGAGCAAGCGGATTGGTGGCACGGTGTCGACGTCCCCGGTCATTGCCGGTAACAAGTTAATTGGGATTTCCGCAGACGGAACCGTGACGATTTTGTCAGCCTCGGAGCAATTCGCCAACCTCGGCTCGATCAAGCTGGAAGACACGACCCGTGCCACCCCCTTGGTCGCCGAGAATTACCTGCTGGTGCGAACCGATTCGAAACTGATCTGTGTGGGACAGCCGTAGTGCCAGTCGCCGGACCGTGCGGCTCGAAAGCTCGCCCTTTGGGCCCTCCGGGAGAGTCGGACGTTGTAATGGCCGGAGAGAGGGCAATGAGAGCGCGTCTTTTTCGCTGGCCTTTGGTGCTGGTTGTCGTTGGTTTTCAGCTAGCAGGGGCGCGGTCCGACGAGTCGACCCAGGATAGCAAGTCTAAGAAAAGTCAAGCGACGCCGCCAAGTTGCTGTTCGAATGCCGCCTGCCGAAGATCGCACTTCCCAGAAGATCACCGACGCCAATCCCTATGGTGCGACCTCACGTTATACAGGGCGGGCGAGAATCGGATTCTTGGGAGTTCTGGCCTCGCTGTATACCTTTGTTCTGATGACGCTGGTGAGCTGGTTGGTCACCGCCTTTTTGTTACATGAAGGGCTGCGGCTATTTCAAGGTAGCCAAGTAATGCTTGGGGCCGCGATTTCAATTCTGGTCGGTTTGCTGGGAGGTACGTCGGTTGCGTTAGGCGTATGGTGGTTGCAAACCAAAAGCATGGCTGGCGCGGCGGCGGTCGTAGCGTTGGTAACCGGTTTGGCCGTAGCATTCTTGCTGGGGGTCGCTTGGTTGGCGTTTCTCGAACGGCGAGGGTTTGAAATACTACCCAGTGAGACGGCAGTCGTCGCCCCCTTCCATGTCTTAGTTTGTGCTCTTGCAACGATTGGCGCTACGGTTGGGTTGGCTGCGGCTGCAAGCGAAGCAGTGCAAAGACGTAGGTTTTTGAGCGTGCTGGTGGCTACAAGCTCCTTCGGATGTGCCAGCTTCCTCGTCTGCTTCGCGGTAGTGCTGTTGGCATGAACCCGACGAAAGCACAGACGAACATTTATGTTACGACAAATCACAGTGTGCGAATCTACCGCCACGCAGTTGCCTGCCGTTCGCACTGCGTTGTGCCAGAACCGCGTGCTATCGCACTGCGGCTAATGGAATATAGGCGCTGGCAGCTACAACGGCATTCATCTCAGGAGTTCGAATGAGCAAAATGGCGAACACGTCGCACTTCGAAAGAAGTCAACACGCGGAACGAAGCTGGAACAGCTTGCGGTATAGTTTGGTTGTCTCTTGCTGTTGGTGCATGGCGTTGATGATCAGCGCGACGACGGTCGCGCGAGAGCCATCTTCAGTGTCGATTCTGTTTTCCGCGGACGACGATATCTTTCCGAAATCGTGGCTTCGTCCTCGGATTGCGGCAGGCGCAGAGCCCCTGGAAGCGGATCGGCATCCAGCTGCCGAGCGGTTGTTGGCATCAGCGCTGGCCAAGTATCCCGCCGAAGTGCTCTCCGAAAACTTGCGGGCCGTTTACGTCTTGCGCCAACTGCGGTTCTCCGGCATCCGTGCCAGCGGCACCAATTCACGAACCCGAATCTATTTGTCGCTCGGACCGAAGACGCGACCCTACAGCGAACCGTGGGTCGAGCGTGTTTTCCATTCCGAGTTCTCGAGTATTCTGCTGCGCAACTTCGATCAGCAATTCCCGCGCAGCCAGTGGTTGGCGGTTAATCCCAGTGACTTTGAATACGGCAGCAGCGGCGTCGACGCCGTGAAGAACCGGCAAATCGGTCAGCTGTTTGAGGACCAGTTTCTGCAAGATGCATTCCTCGGTCGCTATTCCCAATCCAGCTTGGAAAACGACCTGAACGCATACGCCGGTCACCTGCTGGCGGGCGACCACCGCCTATGGCAGGCCGCTCGCGAATACGAGGGCGTAGCCCGCAAGCTGGATCTTACGGTCCAGTTCCTGAGTCAGATTCATCCGCAGTTCAGCAAGTCGTATCTGCGTCAATTGGCCGGCACCGTGGCTACGGCCCATCCCGTCGAAGACCCAACGCCGGCAACTCGGAAAGAAGACTTGGCGACCAAGCTCCGCGAAGTCGTGCTGCAGCAGGCGCGAGATTGGAATCGCGGCGACATCGACGCCTACATGCAAGCGTATTGGCAAAGTCCCCAACTGACCTTTTCGTCCGGAGGCAGCACCACCCGCGGCTGGGAGGAAACTCGCCAGCGTTACCACCGCAACTATCCCAACGCGCAGACGATGGGCAAGTTGACGTTCAGTGACTTGGAAGTTCAGCCACTGACCTCTGGCGCCGCGCTGATGTTAGGAACTTGGCACCTCCAGCGTGAACAACCCGTCGGAGGAAACTTTACACTCGTCTGGAAGCAAATCGACGGCACTTGGCAGATTGTTCATGACCACACATCCGTTCTCGAGCCTTCCGGCGTCGAGTCAAATGACTAGGCTAGCGCGCTGTCCCGTAAATGGTGAGCGACTTTTGCAAAAATGACAGTTCGTAAATCAGCCGCCACGCGATAGCGTGCGGTTCACGGCACATTTTGCGGAAACCGCGTGCTATCGCACTGCGGCTAATGCAGTATTCAGGCTAGCCGCCTTGTCCGAACACGCGTGTTCGTCTGTACATGCACCGTAATTCGTGAACCGGCATGCAATATCCGGACTAGGAGCCGTCGGCCTGCGTGATGCAGAAGAGGTGGTTTTCGCCGCGGATGAATAGTTGGTTGTCGACGGGAGCGGGGGTGGCGTCGACACCTTCGCCGACGGAATTCGTGGCGACGATCTTCAACTGCGGCGCATCTTCGATGACGACCGTCGTTCCGCTGCGACCGGTCAGATAGACGTGACCGCCGGCAGCAATGGGCGAGGCATAGATGTAGGACAGATCGGGGATGCGTGATAGCGGGAACAGGACCTTGCCTGAACTGGCATCGAAACAGCTGAGCATGCCCGATTTTTCCTTGTGGAAGTACAGCCGTCCACCTGACAACAGCGGCGAGGCGATATCTGGAGTATCGCGCGACACGGTCCAAGCAACTTTGTCGGTTCCTCGGATGTCGCCCTGCCCACCCAGACGAAAGGCACCTAAAAACGAGCCGCGATAGCCACTGCCAATAAATACCAGGCCGTCTTCCGCCACAGCGGACGCCACCGGGCGATCCGTTTGGCCACCGCAACGCCATAGCTCTTTACCGGTTTTCAGGTCGTAACAGCGAGCATAATTCTGGCCATTCATCACAATCTGCTGTTGGCCTTGATGCTCGACGACCAGCGGCGTTGCCCAGCAAGTCGGCTCATCCCGCGCGACCTTCCATAGGGTGGTCCCGTCCAGCTTGTTTAGCGCGTAGAGTGCGGAAGCTCCTTCGTGGTCCCAGGGCACAATCAATTTGTCACCAGCCAAGGTCGGAGAGCTGCCTTCGCCAAAACTAGCGCGGGTTGCCATCTTGCCGAGGTCGTCGCGTTTCCATTGCAGCTTGCCATCCAAGCTGTAGCAGTAAAGTCCGCGCGAACCAAAATGGGCGTACACGCGTTCGCCGTCCGTGCACGGCGATGCGGAAGCAAACCCGTTGGTCTGATGCGTACCTTCGTGAGGCGTGGCCGTAACCGCGGTCTGCTGCCATAGCGTTTTACCAGTTTCACGGTCGATGCACAGCAAGCGAAACTCGTGCTCGACCACCGGCGCGGCTCCTCGCCCTCCCCTGCCGCCTCTGCGGCGTCCGCCTCGCCCGCCGGTACGGTCGGAGGGTGGTACTGCACTAGCGGCAGTGGCACCCTCGCCTGTGGGCACTGCCGTGACGACGAACACCTGGTTGTTCCAGATCACCGGTGATCCAGAGCCGCGACCAGGGATTGGAACCTTCCATTTGACGTTCTCTGTCGGACTCCACCGAGTGGGAGGTTGGGCCGTCGGCGAAGTGCCGTTGCCAGTCGGTCC
>JANQOL010000668.1 GCA_028289675.1 Pirellulaceae bacterium | reverse complement strand
CACAGCGAGTCGTTTCTGGTGATGTGCCGGAGATTTTGTCCGAAAAACGGATCGTCGTTTTGGACTTGGCTATGATGGTCGCGGGTACCAAGTATCGCGGTCAATTCGAAGAACGCATTAAAGCGGTCATGAATGAGGTCCGCCGAGCGCAAAATACAATTCTGTTCATCGATGAATTGCACACGTTGGTGGGAGCCGGAGGTGCCGAGGGCGCTATTGACGCCGCCAATGTACTAAAGCCGGCTTTGGCTCGCGGTGAGATTCAGTGCATCGGTGCCACTACCCTGGACGAGTACCGCAAGTACATCGAAAAGGACAATGCGCTGGCACGCCGCTTCCAAGAGATCATCGTCGAACCGACCAGCAAAGACGAGACGATCGAGATTTTGAAGGGCTTGCGCGAGCGGTACGAAGAACATCACCGCGTCAAGTTCACCGACGATGCGGTCGTCGCCGCTGTCGAAATGAGCGAGCGCTACATCACCGCCCGCTGTCTGCCGGACAAGGCCATCGATGTGATTGACGAAGCGGGTGCCCGTATCCGGTTGCGCAACATGTCCAAGCCACCGAACTTGAAGGAGCTGGATGACGACATCGAAAAGCTGAACAAAGACAAAGAAGACGCGGTCGCCAATCAAGATTTTGAGAAAGCCGCTTCACTGCGTGACAAGGCGGACAAGCTGCGGAAGAAGAAGGAAGATATTACTCGTGAATGGCGCGAAAAGAGTCGGGAAACCGATGGTGTCGTCGATGAGGAAGTGATCTCGGAAGTCGTGTCCAAAATGACCGGTATTCCGTTGACACGACTAAGCACCGAAGACAGCGCGCGCTTGATGGAGATGGAAGCCGAACTGCACAAGCGAGTCGTTAGCCAAGAACAAGCGGTTAGCGCGGTGGCCAAAGCGGTTCGCCGCAGCCGTAGTGGTCTCAAGGATCCGCGTCGTCCAACCGGTTGCTTTGTGTTTGCCGGACCGACGGGCGTCGGTAAGACCTTGTTGGCCAAAGCGTTGGCGGAGTTCATGTTTGGCGACTCCGATGCGCTCGTGCATATCGATATGAGCGAATACATGGAGAAGCACAATATCAGCCGCTTGATCGGTGCCCCTCCCGGATATGTTGGCTACGAGGAAGGTGGACAGCTGACCGAAAAAATTCGCCGACGGCCCTACGCTGTTGTGCTGTTGGACGAAATAGAGAAGGCTCACCCCGATATCTTCAACATGTTGTTGCAGGTGATGGAAGAAGGGCGTCTGACGGACTCCTTCGGGCGTAACGTTGATTTCCGCAATGTGATCCTAATCCTGACGACCAATGCGGGGGCCGACGCGATCAAGAATGAATCGGCCTTTGGATTCCAGAAGCCCGACGGTGATACCTCCTACGAAAGTATGAAGTCGCGGGTCATGGATCAGATCGAACGCGTCTTCCGGCCGGAGTTCTTGAATCGACTGGATGATACGATCATCTTCCGCCATCTGAACGAAGACGATTTGAAGAAGGTGATCGACTTCGAACTGTCCAAGGTTCGCGAACGATTGATGGATCGTGGCTACGAACTGGAGCTGACGGAAGCATCCAAGGAGTTCCTCATCAAGAAGGGTGCCAACCTGGATTATGGTGCACGACCACTGCGCCGGGCTTTGGAGCAGCGCATCGAAGATCCGTTGGCCGAAGAGATTCTGCGTGGCGCCTTCGAAGGTATGAACGCCATCGTGGTCGATGTTGCCAAGGACGATGATGGCAACGTGATGCGACTCGAATTTCGAGGTGAAAATCGCGAAGTCGAGGAAGAGCCGGTGGCCGTCGGCGAAGCCGAAGAGTAACCAGCATCTAACGGAAAGTTTCAGGGCAGCCAATTGGCTGCCCTGTTTCGTTTGAGCGTGATAGTTCATTTGAGGGTGACGATTGCCACCTATGCCAATCTAGGGTCGCATTTGGAGATAGAAGCATGATCGGTTGCCTTTGCCTGCTCTGGCTCGCTGTGCAAGCAACAGAACCCGTCTTGCTTCAACAACCATTGTTGGATGAAAGCAGCGGCGTTTGCGTGACGCAGCGAGGCCAAGTCGTTTGGTCGCACAACGATTCCGGCGGCAAAGCCCGCGTGTTCGGATTTGATCGCGCTGGCAAGTACCTGGTCGAAATGGAGTGGCCGACCGCGCGGGCCATCGATTGGGAAGACATGTGCGCTTTCCAGGTCGACGGAAAGACCTACCTGGCCGTTGGCGATGTCGGCGACAACAACCATCGACGCAGCAACGTTCAGATTTATGTGGCTCCGGCCCCTGAGGTTGACCTGTCTGCCAAGGCGCCAGTCCGAAGGGTGGCCGACGGCATTTGCTGCCTAACGGTCACGTACCCGGATGGCCCCGTGAACTGCGAAGCCCTGGCCTATGACGCTCAGCGCAAGAAGTTGGTACTGGCTACCAAAGAAACGCTCCGTTGCCGGTTCTTTGAAGTGGATGCGGCCGATTTATCTCGAGACCGAACCGTAACCGCGCGGCAGACGGGGGCGCTGGTCTTGCCACTGGTCACCGGCGCGGATATTTCCAGTGGTGGTCAGTATATGTTGCTATCCACATACGGTCCTGCCTGTTTGTTGAAGCGGAATGCTGCGGGTGATTGGCAAACACGGGGAGATCAGGCGGTCCGCATGATCTCGTTGCCACCTCGCCGCCAGGGAGAAAGCGTTTGCTTTGACCATCACCCCAAGCGTTTGTTGGTCACTAGCGAATTTGCACCCACGCCCCTGTTCAGTGTTTCATGGGCCGCACCGCCCAGCCCGTCTCAGAAAGCCGACGATCCATAAACTGTTTAGCAGTCAGCCGCAGGCGTACATATATGTTATCCAAGTACGCCTACGGCTGACTGCTAAACGGCACCATGATGGAAGCTTCAACCCATGATTCACGGCTACCACATCATTCTCGCGCATTATGGGTTTTGGCTCCCCAACGATCCAAGGGGCTCTCATTCGGAATTCGTTGCTAGCTGGGAAATTGCTCGCTTCGGCAAAACCACCCAGAAACTCGAACAACGTCGCCTGGACCAAATCTCTGAAGCAGAACGTTCCCAGCGCAAATCCGCCCAAACAGCTTTGAAGTATCCTTCGGTTTCGCTAAATGGACGCCAAGCTCTTTCCATTGCCCAAGGCTTCGCATCCAAGGTCAGGTTCGCGGACTATCCGATTTGGGCCTGCTCGATACTACCCGAACACACGCATCTAGTTGTCGGAAGACATCGTCTCAAAGCCGAACAGATGGCAAATCTACTTAAGGGGGCCGCGACGAGAAAGTTACTCGAAGATGACAATCATCCGCTTGCCAATTACGCACAGTCAGGCAAACGGCCACCGGGTATGTGGGCACGTCATCAATGGATTAGCTATCTTGATGGCGACACAGCGATCGAAAATGCGATGGCGTACGTCATCGAGAATCCGATCAAAGAAGGGAAGAAACGCCAGAACTGGAAATGGCTTGGCCGGTATCCGGGGCTGGATCATGTTTTCATCACCTACAACTCATGATTTCAATTCTGTTTAGCAGTCAGCCGCAGGCGTACATATGGGCCGTCCAAGTACGCCTGCGGCTGACTGCTAAACGCAATACCGTTCACTTTTTCATAACTATTGATTCGGCAAAGGTTTTTGTCAGCGGCTTGGGCTTGCGATGCTTGGTACGTTTCTTGAGCCATCGTGACA
>JANQOL010000659.1 GCA_028289675.1 Pirellulaceae bacterium | reverse complement strand
CGACGGCACGTTTGAACGTCTCGACCCTGCGGCGCGTGACACCATTCACTCCGAGCTGACGCGCAGGAACCCGTCCAGCCAAAACGCTTCGATCGTGGTGACCAATGAAAGCTACTCGTGGTCTCGCTTCAAGACACCTCGATTTAGCGACTTTCTCATTTATCAACTGCATTGCGGCAGCTTTGCCGGGCGTAACGATCATCTGGACAAGGAAATCGCCACCTTTCGGGATTTGGAAACCAAGCTCGGTTACATCAGCGATCTGGGATTCAACGCCATCGCGCCCTTGCCCGTGCAGGAATTCGCCCACAGCCGGTCTTGGGGCTACAACCCCGCTTCGTATTTCGCGCCGGAGTCCGCGTACGGCCATCCGCGCGATCTAAAGCACTTCGTTGACGAAGCGCATCAACACGGCTTGGCAGTGATTTTCGATGTTGTCTACAACCACGCCGGCCCCGGCGACAACGTGCTGTGGCAATATGACGGATGGACGCGGCATGACCACGGAAAGGACGGAGGTATCTACTTCGAGGGCGGGAGATGGACCGACTGGGGACGTGGTCCCGCTTGGTGGAAGAGTGAGGTACAGGATTTTTTCTTCCAAAACGCCTGCATGTACTTCGACGACTACAACGCCGACGGGCTGCGCTTTGACGTCACTACGCAAATCGATGGCAACCATCTGCGCAAGGTACTTTGGAAACTTCAGCAGAAGTATCCAGAGAAATATTTCATCGCTGAACACCTGCCGGCCCATCCCTGGATCACCACGTCTGGGAACTTCGACGCCAGTTGGCTCGCCAGATCCCATCACGACATGCAAAGGGCTCTCAACGGCGATGACTCTGTTGGTCGGGTCAAGTCGTTCCTCGGCTGGGACGGATTCTCACACGCCTGGAACCTGGTCAAGTACACAATGGGCTCGCACGATGACGTGGGAGATGACAGGAATGGCAATGCGAAGGATGGCCTGACGAACTGGGACGCTCGGCACCGTTACTTGATCGACCAGTTCGGCGGTCGAGGCGACTGGCACGCTCGCGCAAAATGCCGCTTAGCATGGACACTCAACATCGCGATGCCGGGGACGCCGATGATGTTCATGGGCAGCGAGTGCCATATGGGTTCCCCGACAGTGGCCTGGGGTTATTGGCATGATGGCCACGATGACAACGGCGATCATCGCTTCGATTGGGCGATCGCGGGCGATCCGATCGGTATGGAAATGCGACGACTAGTTGCCGCCGCGAATCAAGTTCGTTGGAGCAATCAGGCACTACGCAGCGACACGCTGATCATTTCGCACGAAGACCACGACAATCAAGTCCTAGCGTTCAAGCGTTGGGCGGACGGAAACCTGGTGCTGACCGTGGTCAATCTGAGCGAGACGAATTTCGGAGATCATTCCTATGGCGTCCGGACGGACAACCAATTTGGTCGCTGGTCGCAGATCCTATGCTCGCAAGATGCCAGTTTCGGCGGTTGGGATGGTGCCGGAAACGCCTTTTACGAGCCCGAAACGCAGTCGGATGGTCGTGTCTACATCAATCTGCCGAAGTGGAGCGTGGTGATGCTGCGCTTGCTCTGAGTAGAAAACACTATCCATTCCGCCCACAGGCTTCTGTGGAAGGAGAATCGCCGAACCAGTAAACAGCCTTGGGTACCTCGGGCGCCTCCAATTGCAATATCGACACTAAGACGTTTGACCATCCTTTGGATAGGACTGTAGATCTCGCCATGGAGAATCGCCAATTTGCTCGATCAAAGTCATCTGCCGAAACGTAATTGACAACTCCGCTGGAATAAAAGAACAGATCCCAGCGAATTCTGATTCGTTACAACTTCCGTTTCGTGGATGCACCAAAGTAATGTGTGGTTCCTGTTTTCGGCAATGAGAATCGTTGAGCAGACGAGCCCTGAGCGCATCAAAATCGCGTGTGGGGCCAACTACTGGAAGATAGACCAAGTTGCCTTCGCGAACCGCCGTGCCGAAACGAAGTCGAATTTTCATCGAATCAATGAGTTCGGCCCTGGACCTTACAGCGACCCAGTCAGGGCGGTCTTCGTCTCTGCACAAGGTCACATGCGACGAGATCAATGCATATTGCTCAGGATTGAAGCGTCGCCGGATGGCGTCTAAATGCATTCGCGCCGGAGCAGGAACGTACAAAGTTATCTGAGTGCGAATCGACTGACTTGATGACATAACGACAAGCATCTCCGAGCCGGGAAGTGTCCATTCGCAAAACCGCGCAAGTCCGACTCGGGTGCAACCGATGAATCCGCATCTTACTTCGCCTTCACGCGGCCGCATCCTTGAATTGGTCGCGACAATGTTGCATTGTACGCCAGAAGTTCGTCCGGCATAAATTGATTGTCCGGGCATGGTTATCCGAGGGCATCCTGTCTACTGTGAACACCCCCAATGTCCTTCGGACGTCAAGTGTTCAGACGCCAGGTCCGTTAACTCCCACTGATGGTTTCGCCACAGCGGCGCCGGCTTTGCGCGGTCGACATCTGGCCGGAATTGGCGTCAACACTTGGTTGAAAAGCCAGGACCATAACCACGCGTGCTGGTTCTTTTTGCGGAAAGCAAGCGACGGCGGGGTCGCACGGTGTGGCGCTCCCGCAGAAAATTCCAAGGAATCTCTGGCGGAGTGTGCCGCAAAATCGCTGTAGGGTGCGACTACTCAGATGTAACCAACCATCTGCAATGAGGACGCCAATGGAAAGCGACGCTGACCTGATCGAGCAAGTCCTAAAGGGACGTCACGATTCCTACGCGACTCTGTTGGCTCGATACGAGCGATTGGCTAACGCGACTGTGATTCGGATCCTGGGCGATCAACACTTGGCCGAGGATGTGCTGCAGGAGTCCTTTGTTGCCGCCTTTGGTTCCCTATCTAGCTTGAGAGACTCATCACGTTTCGGTTCTTGGCTCGTTGGTATCGTGCGACGACAGGCGTTGCGAGCCCTCCGCCGCACTCGGCAAACCGTCGTCCTCAATCAAACAACTGAGGAGCAGCTGGAAACTGCGACCATGCTTCCGGAAGACTCGATGGCTCTACTTGAAATCGTCGACCGACTACCTGATGACGAAAGAACACTCATCGGCCTACGTCACTTTGAAGGATTCTCGATGAGTGAGATCGCTGACATCACTAGTAGTCCGCTGGGAACGGTTACGAAGAAGCTCTCTCGTATCCACAGAACCCTCAAAGAAATCATCAGCGAGGAAGAAGAATGACTGATTCTCGTTTCCCAGATTTGAATGAACGACTCGATCAACTAGGTCGTGACTTATCGCGGCAGCCATCGGTGATAGCTACAGCAATGCGTCAGATACGCGAACTTCCTGGTGCATTGAACGACGACGCAACCGGCGAAGCTATCGCAGAGCTCGGCTCAAAGGAATTGCAAGGAGAGCCGAAAGATCGCTTGGCAGGTGAATCTTCGGTTGCGCACGGACAAGGTTCGCGAAGGCGCGTGCTTCGTTTGGCAACTTTCGCAGCAGCGGCGAGTCTGATATTGGCGATCGGAGTATTTGTTTCCAGACCTCGAACACTTTACGCGAAAGCCATGGACGCCTTGTCGCGCGTGCAAACCATCCATGTGACCGGATGGAGCAGGCGTGTACCTCGCTCTTGGCCGTTGGAAAAGGTGAAACCTGCCAGCGAAGATCCCAACAAACAACACGCGGTCGACATGTGGTTTTGGAGTAGCGTCGATGGGACGCCGCGTACTTTCGAACGCTATGGCCCAGTCACGAAAATCATGATTGGCGAAAGTGAGAAGGAGTACCAGCAAGACGTCGATTTGTTGTACCTAGCCGAGGGGCGCTTGAACGATGAGGCTGCGGAGATCGCAGCGCTCGCCAACTTGCTCTCCGAGCTCAAGGACGCAAAACAGGCAGAGCTTGGAACCAAGTCGCTTGATGGCAGAACTCTGCGAGGTGTGAAGGTGACAAGAGGCGGCCGCTCCGAGGAGTACTGGTTCGACCAAGCCTCGAATTTGCCAGTTAGTTATGTTCGAATCGGTGAAGATGGCGAGAAACAAATTGATTTCACTCTCAGCTATGACGAATCGGTGCCACCGGAAGTCCTCGCATATTCGCCTCCGAAAGCCAGTACCGTTCGCTATGGCGGCTCGCATCCGGATGTAAATCTAGCTTGGAAGCAGCATGTGCAAGATCTTTGGCTGAACCATGAGTTGCCCGAGACCGGTTGTTTGATGGTTCCCAGAGAGATCAAGTTTGGAAACTCGTGGACTCTGCAGACCCCGGACGAGAATTACACCGTCTTTCCAGTGGACTCACGTCACTCGGCAGGGATGGACCTGCGCCATTTCGTGAGAAATCGAGTTGCCAATAGGATGGACGATTGTGTTCGCGACGGCTGTGATGGAGTCGCGGTATGCAATGCGACGACGTGGCGCGTCGACGAAAGCCTGTCGGAATTCATGTTTCCAAACTGCGATTTGATCGTCGCGGCGAATACTCCGTGGCAAGAATGGGTGCAGTTCTTTCTGAACGAAAACGGTTTGAAGTACACGGACGTCGAGGAGCAACGGACGATTTGGATCGCACGACATGATGGTCGAGAACTAAAACCTTGGCAGCAGGTCAAACCACCCGTGCCCTACAGGTACCGTGGCGGAAAGCCAATGTACGGAGTCGTCGTCCCGGGGCGCGGGCACGGCTCGAACTACGCCAATGGCGTGACGTTTGCTGACTTGTTCAAGGGATTCAATTCGGATCAGGTAAATGGAATGCGTGCCGATGGCGCCATACTCCGCAATGAGACCGGCTTGCCGTTGCCACCTCAGCGAGATTTCGAAACGCATTCTGCCCAAGAAGATTGGGAGCCTATTGTGAGCCAGTACTACGTCTCCACGGATGTTCCTTACTTCCCAGGTAAAGAAGGCCGCGAGATGGCGATTGAGTGGTACCGGAAGGAATTCGGCATCACGTTTGCCGAAGAGAAGCGAACGATGACAACCCACGTTATCGAACGAAAGTAGCCTGGCCGGCCCAGATAGAGCCATCAGATTCACTGCTGCGAAACAGCTCGTCTTGAAAGGCGAGCTGTTTATTTGTACTGGCAACTTGTCCTGAGGTTTTGGACCAAGTGGCGCTTCAACCTTGAAATTGTGAGTGGTGTTTCGTGGCCGATCACTCGCCAAGGCCGACAAATCTGTCGCAAGCCGGATCCCATAGCTTGAGTTTCAAGCAGGCACTGATGTCACGCAAACGTAGTGACGTCACGCCAGGATTCTGCAATTCTTCTAAAGCATCCATCGCTTCGGGCAAGCGATAGAACGGAATCCTCGCATTCATGTGATGAACGTGATGAAATCCGACGTTGCCTGTGAACCAATTCAAGATCGGTCCCATCTCCGTGAAGCTCGAAGATTCTAAGGCTGCTGCAACGTGATTCCATTTTGAACCTGTCTTCAACTTGGCAGCAGGAAAATTGTGCTGTGCATAAAACAGGTAGCCACCGATCATACAGGCTACGAAAAGCGGTACGATCACAACCAATACAACGGTTTGTGGCCCAAGAGTAACTCCCACCGTCGCAGTCAGAACGAAATGGTTCAAGACGGCAAAACCTCCGTCGAGGTGTCGACTTGGATTCTGGACAAATGGCCTTAGGCTCATTCCCCACAGGAATACCGTTACGTAAGCGAACAAGATCGTGAGCGGGTGTCGGGTTGCCAAGTAGACGAATCTTTGACTTGCCGTCGCCTCGCGATAGGACTCCTTGGTCATCACTGGAAAGGATCCAACATTGGCTCCAAAGGTCTTTGAATTATGCGTGTGGTGATGGGAGTGGGAGCGATTCCAAACGCTTGGAGGACTAAGTGTCAGGATTCCGTATGCCCACATTATGGTACCCGCGACTCTAGAATTACGTAGGATCGCGTGATGCTGATAGTCGTGAAAGATGATGAACATCCGGACACAAATTAGTCCAGCCAAGAAGCTAGCCAGTCCTCGTACTATCAAGTTTAGAGGGGCGGCAGCGATGATGATGAGGACAATCGACAAAGTTAGGGTCGACCACAAATGCCACCAGCTGAGCCAACGGTATTCTCGAGCAAATCTTTTGCTTGCAATCAGCAATTCCCTGCCTGTACGCATGAGCTAAGTCTCCTTGACTTCAGCTTTAGGCAGAGGCCCGAAATGGCCGTCATGTGTTGCGGCGGTTGCGTGCTGGTCAGCGACAGCGATGGACGAACTCGCCTTGCCAGCTGTCTTCAGACGCGTCGCTTCTCGTTTTTCCTCCGCCTTTAGTTTCTTTTTCGAATCTCTCTGATGCTCTTCAATCGTCATTCTGCTCGTGGCCATTAATTGCTTTCGGATAGCTCCAGCGTGTGGCAAAGACTCCCGACTCACGATGGCTTCTACCAACGACGACCACCGTCGCCGCGTCGCTCTGCCCTTGGACGAGCCTCATTGACTGTTAATGTACGTCCAGAGACTTCCCGACCGTTCACGGCTGCAATGGCGCGTTTCGCGGCTTGGTCTTCTATCATTTCGACAAATCCGAAGCCACGCGATTGGCCTGTATCACGATCCTTGACGATGCTCACAGACTTGACTTCGCCGTGTTCGCTAAATACCCGTTCAATTTCAGACTCCGTGGCACTAAAACTGAGATTTCCAACGTAAATGTTCATTATCGACTTTCCTCTGAGCATCCCTGGATGCAGCTCGAATACAAAAAGTTCTCTAGAAAGAGCATCACTCAATCCAAGGCGAGTTGGGCTAAACACCCAACTGCAGCGGTAGTCATCAGGGGATTGACTGAAGGGCAAGGAGATTCGCAAGAAAGCTCGGCACCGAAAGGGAATCCAAAGCGACTTTTGAGATGTGCGATACTAGCCCTAATGAAGAAAACTGCGCAGAACAAGACTCGTTCAAGCCGCCGAGCTACGTTAGACGATTTCCAGTTCTTTGTCGATCCGAATCTGGATGGCGAACGTGCTAGTACCGCACCGAGTCCCCGCGAACATGTAGTCAATCATGCGTTCATGCCACCACATTGACTACAAAAGCGACGAAATCGCCGTTTTTGACTTTTTCCATATCTTCTCGGGCCAGCTAGCGCTACAATGGCATCAGCACATCACCCTTCAACTGAAGTTTCTGACCAAACCTAGCCTTAGACTTTAGCTGTGTTGCTTAGTTCCGGTGTCTCTCTCCGGGTGGTGCAGATTCACGAAGACTGATTCGAATGAGCACAATGGCCATATGCCAGTGATGTTTGGTCGGTCGGGGTGAACCGTGAATTCTGACTATGTGGTTGGAATCCTGATTGGGATTTCACTCTGTATTTGCGAGCGTTTTCGGCTTTGCTCCTAGACCGTGGGTGAGCAGGTGTGGCTTCTGGAGAGGATGTTTCGGATCGAGAACTGCTGAAAAGTGTGAACAAGAAACTGTTGCATCGCGCCGGAGGGTCAAGCTGCAAAAATAGGTGCGACGGTGGCATCCGGAATGGTGACTCTTGCTGGCGTCCTGACGCAGGAATACCGACAGCGTGCATTGGTGTAAGTGCCCTGCAAGGGATAAATCGAGTGAAATGAGTAAGCGACACGATAACCATCGCGCCACGCTTGAAACGGGAGGAGCTATCTGTTGATGCTTCCCAAGAACGTGTTGAAAGTGATTACGGACCGACGAGATGAGTGAAAAGAAACCAACATCGCTGTTCCCTGAACGTACCGTCAAAAGATGTCCAGTTTGTCACGAACCAACCTATTCGTCTTGCGGAATACATCCTCAGTGCGCGGTCAAGCAAGCTGACGAGCCACGTAGACTCGCACTTGTGGCTGAGAGAAAGTTGAAGAAGGCAAATAAGGAAAGCGACCCCGGTTCTGAATCTGCAGAGGCAAGCCAATGACGGAAACTCGTGGCGAGCCAAGCGAACAATACACCGTCGCCTATGAAAGCCATTACGTAGACCAAAACCTCCGTGAGGCGCTCGATCGATACGTCGCCCTGATCGACATGCACCCCAATTCGGTCGAAGCCGACTACTCACGGACTCAGATTCAAAACATCGCTAAGGCTGTGGTTCCCGAGGATGAAATCCTGTGTTCACTGGTTCAACTGGTCCGAAAGCGGTTTGAAAGCATGAATAGTTGAGCGTTGGAATTCCCCATTTGTCGCTCGCGGGCAGCGGGTACGCGTTCTGGATCGGTCTCTCTGGTCTCGCATGCCTCGGGGCTTTAGCTGTGGTATTGCTCGCGCTGTTCTATGGCAAGACATGGCTACAAGCGTATATGTCGAATGCGAAAGTCAGCCTCAGCCATCTGATTGGTATGAGCTTTCGGCAGGTCAGAACAGAGTTGATCGTGAAGTCAAAGATCGTGCTCGCTCAGGCTGGTATCGATGACGTCCACACCTCTGAGCTGGAAGCGCACTATCTGGCGGGAGGTGATCTCGAGAATGTGGTACTTGCGGTCGTTGCTGCCAACCGATCTGGCATCGACCTCCACTTCGACCGTGCATCGGCCATTGACTTGGCGGGACGAAATGTCCTTGATGCCGTGCGGACATCCGTATCCCCCCGTGTGATTTACTGCCCGGATCCCGATCGATCCACCCCGCCAGCTTTGAGTGCCGTTGCCAAGGACGGAATCGAGCTCAGGATTCAAGCGCGGGTCACAGTGAGGACCAACATGGATTCTCTCATCGGTGGAGCCACGGAAGCTACTGTCATTGCCCGCGTGGGTCAGGGCATCATTTCCGCAGTCGGCTCGGCAAACGCACATGCTGACGTGCTGTGTGCACCCGAGGAGATTTCGAAGCAACTGATCCGCCAAAGGCTCGATTCCAATACGGCATATCGAATCGTGTCGATCGACATAGCCCGAATCGACGTGGGAAACAATATTGGCGCACGAATTCGAACTGATCAGGCTGAAGCTGACATGCGAGTATCGCAATCGCTGTCGGAGGGTCGTCGTGCCCAAGCCCTTGCCTTACGCCAGGAAATGCAGGCTTTGATCAAGAGAAGGGAAGCCGATTTGGTACTCGCAGAGTCGTTCATTCCCTTTGCAATTGGGGATGCGGTGCGTAAGGGCAGTATCGGCTCATGTGACTCTTCAGACGGACATCTTATCGGAGGTTTCGCATTCCATTCTGCAAACGAGAGTAGCCTGTTATTCCAAAGTGATCTGCGTTGAGATCGGCTCTAGACCAGGCAATATCTAGTGAGTTTGGATGAGACTATTGGGCATGTAGAATCCTACCTGCGGCTGCACAAACCCGTTGCAACTGCTGCCCCATCGAGCTTTTACGATGGTAGCTTGCGGATTGTGTTCGCGGAGAAACCGGATGTGCGCTTGATGTCTGATCTTGGTCGCGAGTTGTATTGCTCATACTATTCCCTAGCTGATGTCAAAGCCCTCAAAAACCACGCAAACAGCCATTCGGCCTCTTAACTGGCCCATTTCCCGCAATCTTTGGGATTGGCATTGCCAGTTTCGTGTCGTGCACCTAACTTTGTGTTGAAATGAGTTTTACGAATCCATTGATTGGGACAAACGAGATACGTGGCTTTCATCGGCAACGTGTTCCGATCACGAGATGCCCCCCTGAGCTAGGTGCTCAGCCTCTCGCAGTGCGAATGTTGTTTTCGCGAAATCCAACTGCTGCCAACTACCGGTCTCGTTGACCCACTGGAAAAGCTGCTCGCGTTGTCACAGCGCATCCCCATTCCGCGACGTTCTTGTTAGTCCGGAATGCCACTTACGCGGTGTTGCTTTGAATCCAATTCAAACAACGCTATTCGGACGGTGAGTTTCGATATGGTGGCAAAAAGGTGGCGTGAATTGGTCTTGTCGGTTTATCGAGCTGACCAACGACCATCACTGCCGCTCAAACTCAACTCTGGAGGGGCGAATGGGCTTTCGCGCCAACCGCTCAATCTCCAACGACACAATCAAACTGAAAGAACACTTGAAGAACTTTGAAATAATGAATCTGTTCGCTCCGCTTCAGCGAGCTTTGACCGAGCAGAACTACAGACAACCAACGCCCATTCAGAAGAAATCCATACCGCCGGCCATTGAAGGCTTCGACATCCTGGGTTGTGCAAAAACGGGCACGGGTAAGACAGCAGCATTCGCTCTTCCTATCCTCGATTACCTCGGTCGCGAGCAGCCACCTACCAAAGCGAATCGACCGTCGGCACTTGTGCTGGTACCCACGCGTGAGTTGGCGATTCAGATCGCAGAAAGCTTCAGCCGATATGGCAAGCACATTCGATTTCGTCACGCACTTGTTTACGGTGGCGTGGGTCAGAATTTGCAAATCCGCACACTCCGTCGAGGAGTTGATGTCTTGATCGCGACCCCCGGTCGTTTGCTTGATCTGATGACTCAGGGACATTTAGATCTGAGCAATATCCAAGTGTTTGTGTTGGACGAGGCGGATCGGATGTTCGACATGGGTTTTCTGCCTGCTTTGGACAAGATTGTCGCAGCGCTTCCAAGAGAAAGACAGTCACTCTTCTTCTCAGCCACGCTGCCGCCGAAAATACGCGGCCTGGCAGCAAAACTCCTATTCAATCCAGTCACCGTCACGGTAAAGGGCAGATACAACAGTGTCGAGCGGATCGAGCAGTCCGTGCACTTTGTACGACGTGGAAACAAACTTGCAACGCTCAGCTCGTTGTTGGGCAGTGATGGTGTCGGCCAAACCATCGTGTTTACTCGCACCAAACACGCTGCCGATGGTCTGGCCAAGAAGCTCGGTCGGGCAGGTTTTCGCGTAACAGCCATTCACGGCAACAAGACGCAGAATGCTCGCCAGAGAGCGCTAGAAGCATTTCGCCGAAAGCAGGTCTCGGTTCTGATTGCCACCGACGTGGCGGCACGCGGCATCGACGTTCGGGGAGTCACGCATGTCGTCAACTATGACATGCCGGTCGAACCTGACAGCTATATTCATCGCATTGGCAGAACAGGACGAGCTGGTGCAAATGGAATCGCAGTTTCATTCTGTACACCAGATGAGTTGGACGAATTGAGCTCTATCGAGAAACACATCGGGATCAGACTAAACGTCGCCAACCCCAAAGAGCGATTCGATCGCGGTGAAACCAAGCAGAAGAGCCAAGAGCAGGGCCATGCCTCGCAGCCAAGTAACGTACAGGCATGGGGCGGGAGACCGCGATCAAAGCACGGTACGGGAAGCCCACGCCAATTTCAAACCAGAGTGGGTCGACCGTCGAAGTCGAAAAGCCGCCAGAAACACCAGCGCGCAACCGCTTCCTAAATCGTCATCGGATAAAGCCGTAATCGATACAAGGAGTTCTGACCATCGCCAAGAATAAGAACCAAAACACATACGCTAAACGAGCCCGGGAAATGGAAAAGAAACGTAAAGCCGAGGAAAAGAGAAACCGACGAAAAGAGCGAAAAACGAGCTCCAATCAAGGCGACGTTCAGACGCCAATGGATGCTTCAACTGACGACAGTATTTAGCGGTCAAGACCGCTGGATGCTGGTTCATGAAACACTGCGCTTCACGAACCCAATGTCAGTTTAACTCGCGCGAGTGTTTCGTACTACAAACTGACACTACCTTACTAACTTTGGAGAAAAAAGAGTGGAACAAGGCACGATCAAACGCGTTACTGACAAGGGATTTGGCTTCATTTCGCAACAAGGGAGCACTAAGGATATGTTCTTTCACAGCTCTTCAGTGAGCGGGATCGATTTCAACGATCTGCGCGAAGGTCAAAAGGTTGTCTTTACCGTCGGACAAGGCCCGAAGGGGCCCCGAGCTGAAAATGTTCAACTGGACAACGAATAGCACCCGGAAACACTGGCCGACAGGCGGGTCCAGCGTCAACTCTGTCCTTCCGGATGGCGATATTCCAATCACTGTTCAGTTCGCTGCAAGGATTCAGCATGGCATCACACTACTGCGGCGACAAGTGCGGTGGTAGAAGTTGGTGGATTCCCTACAGCAGGAGATGATGATTGCATCAACACCACAAGTAACGAAATCGATCGACGCTATTAATGCCAGTCCGGCTCTAGCGCTAACGATTTTCTTACTGCCGCGGGGTTTGAGATTGAGCTCCAGGAAGACGAAGACCGTAGTAAGTGAATTGAAGCAACTTTCAACTGAACGCTACCTGGCTCAGCCTAGGGTAGTAGGTGCTTGAGCGTGCTGGAAGTTAGTTCTGGAGCTTCGGCTCAGCAGGTGATAGGGTAGTGTCCGTCAAGAGTTGCGCACATTTGGCGCCAGCTTTCTTTGTCTTCCTGAAGCCCTTCACTGACGCCGATAATCTCGCGAAAGCTTTCTGAATTGACGCCAAGCGGCACCAGCCGAGACTTCTCAACGCTGCCGCCGCATCAATCTGTTTGTAGATTTTCTGGTTCAGTTCGCTGACGGTACTCGGACTAACTCGAGTGCTCCACAGAGCTTCCGTAATGTCTTCGACTCGACGTACTGATACGCTGGCCAGGTACATCTCAACCAGAGATTCCTCAACGCTCGTTTCCCGATGCTTGTAACGTTCAATGATCTGCGTCTCGAACGCAAGTAGCCTGACCAGCCCAGATAGAGCCATCCAGATTCACTGCTGCGAAACAGCTCGTCTTGAAAGGCGAGCTGTTTGTTTTTGTACTGGCAATTTATCCTGAGCCATAGTTCGCCGCAATGTGGCGGTAAGTCACGGTTGAGATGCGGGAAGTCCAATCATCAACATAATGATTCCCATGATGCCGTATACGAAGGGCTTCCAAGTGATATCTAGCCGTTGGAAGAAGAAGATCGTTGGCATGAACGGGACGAACAGAACCATCAAAGCGTTTGGCGGTGCCATTTCGCGAAGAATCTGCATCGCAAACCAAACACGACCAACGATGAACGTCAAGAATCCGATCGGAACAAGCAGTGCGGGTGATTGCAACGACGCAAGCATTGCGACTGCAATTGTCGCGACGAACAGGATGACACCGCTGTGTCCCCCTCGAGAACGTGCATCCGTCGAGTCACCGTGCACATTCGGTAATTCACGAAGAACACTCAGTGGCGGAATTCGCAATTGTTTGCCGCAGTCGCACGATTTGGTCGCACCCGCATCGCCAGCGCGAACAATTAGCGAGCGACCGCAGTCACAGGGAACGGCATATTCCATCTATCTTGCGTCAGCGAACTTCCCCGACCACCAAATCGCAGGAGTGAATTTTACTTTGCCAAAACGCCCGGCCACCGCGACTTAGGTGTATCGCTTGATTCGCCGCGTTTTCGACCACACACTATCTTACCAAGGTAAAGCGACTGGAAAACATCGCCAACGCTACGACCCACTCGAATCCCAAAGACGTTTTCGGACAATTGCGACTCCGAAGACGAGAAACACGATCGAGAATAACAGCGTAAATATGCCTAGCGGCAATCCAAGATAAGCGAGGTGAGCTCGATAGCCGGTGAATCCGAATGTATGGATCCAGACTGATCCGAGTAGCGCACCTATAGTTCCCGCAATCAGAGAGAATGCTGCAGCGAACACGGCGAGAAGATTTTCGCTTTGATTCGTTCTCAATGAAGACGACGTCCCATTGTCACTTTTTCTACCTGGGGACTTGTAGGGATTCACAGCCATTCAGATTCAGATGGAGCTCCTGGCAACAGTGCAAGCCAGTCTAAATGCGTGATTGAGTCGGGGAACGCCCGCCGTCACCGGGCACGGCCGATGTGGTTCCCATTTGCAAACACGCATGCCGTGCTCCAGTGCACGGCATGGCTCTGCTCAGGACAGGCAGAGTCGAATTACAATGCCTCTCCCGTGATCATCATTTTGGTTCGCTTGACGCCCCTCACTTCGACAAGTTCGTTCGTGTATTCTACGAGCCCGTTTGCAACGAGCGAACCGTAGGCGGCTTCAATGTCAGCGAGGTCAACGTCATCAAAGACAATGTATGCCGGCGTCGTTGGATCATTCCGGTGCGCATCCAGAATCCGCACTCCCAGCGAGTCAACTTCGGGGTATTCGGCAGTTGGATCGTCATCGTAGTCGTCGTACGCGTCTGTGGATTCAGTCATTTCTGAGTATTGAACGGGAGTAAAGGAAGCTCTTGTAAATGATTGGCAGAACCTCGGCGTTATGCGAGCCGACACGTTTGAATTGTGGTGAAAACTGAAGTCAGTTCGTCGGCTTCGCATCAAGGCTTTGCTCTGCTTTTTCAGGTCTCAGCGGAAGCTCTTCTTTCTTCGGTTTCGGCAGTCGTTCTTTTGAGCGTGAGTTGAGTCCCCAATTCGATCCGTCTGATGGCCGGAACTCAGTGTTTTCGGTCAAGAACTTCTTAAATGAAGGTTCTCTGCGGACGAGGTCCCGATGCTCCTCCTTAAAGGGAGTAACCATGAACCAGTATTCTGATATACCGGCAGCCGCACGCAATAAGCTCACTTTTTCTTTGGACGAGCGGAGCATCATTTCGTAGCGATTCTTGTGTGTCTTCAGTGCAACCAGTTCAACATTAGTCGCTATTCCGATAGTCCGTGATGAATCAGCAGATTCTACAATGACACCAACGGTCACTCGCCCGCCAGCTTTCCAATCGATGGGGTGGTAAATCATCGGTTCAACAATGATCCGGATGGCAGCGTTCGCCGATTCAAAGGGCGCTTCTGCAGTTAACGACGATTCTTGTGCAGGTGCCGCCGAGCACCACGCAACTAGCGCATATAAGACGAGAGCGATTTTTGTGGTGGCATTGCAATCCATAATCAAAATCTCCCAACGCAGTACGGTGGACACAACCGAGCGACGGCGAACGGCTCTTCACTTCAGAACCCACGGCTCCGCCTCTTCGATTCATGCCATGGTTCTCCGCATCTGCTTGTCTGAAGTGTAGTCCAACACTTCACTAGTTTATCGTTTCAACACGAGGCAGGCAGCTTGGTCTTCCGCATTTTCAAGCGGGACTACCAGGAGTGAGACATCAGGAATTCCTACATGATCATACTGTCGCCGCCCCGTTCCACTGTCGATCCAGCCGCGCACACCCTCGCCTGGGGCCGATTGAAACATCGCGTGGCTTCGCCAGTCATTGCCTGCAAGACGAAATGGACCATCGATGTCGGGTGTAACGTGAACTTTCCAGACGGCACCTGAAAGTGATCGGTCCGACGCGTGTCGGCGAATGATCTCACCGATAGTGTAGTAAGGACGTGGCTGGGCTCTTGAGCTCAGAACGACGGTCATGGTTACTGTGGCGGCCAATGTGACAATCACTAATCCGCTAAGACTGACGCGTCGCATTGATTCTGCTTACTCGCTTTCGGAGAACGGTCGAATCACCCAGTTGCGTGAGTGATATCAGTTAGTAAATTCTAGCAGCCAACGCGACTGGGGTGCATTCCTTGGTTCATCGCTCCATTTACAAAACCTGTTTCACGCATCAGCCAGTCTGATCCGAAGAAACGGATTGGTCGGTGTACGCTGGCCCCCATTGCTCTGTGATCGCGCGAAAAAACTCGTCGGCCATCTCATCGTACACAAAGTTGACGCTAATTTCCCGTGAATCATTCCAAGTCGTCTCATACATGATTGGATAGATCGCCTCGTCGTTGTGCCACCATTTACTAGGCTTGACATAGAATCGTGAAACGTCGCGACGCTGTAAACTAGTTTTTTCGGTGGGTTTTGAAGAATCAACGAAGTCAATTCGGTCGGGATACACGACCGTTTGGTATGAAATCGGACGGAACAGGCGGTATACATGTTTGCCAAGGTAGCCCCAGAGCGCGACGCTCAGGAGAGGTGCGAGCCAACTCGCGGGAGCGTAAACGGTTCCGACAACTGGCGCTAGGTCGTGCGAAGCTAGCGAGATGTAAGTCATCAGCGCAGCAAACATGATCAGAACTGGGAGCATGCAACCGGCGCCATCACGCGTTGTTCGCTGGATTGTGATCATTTCGGTCGACAAACGCCCCTGTCCACCGGACTGCGGCGAACGACGTTCCTATGCAATAGCCGCGCGGCCCGTGGATCCGGTTCTACATATTGTTAGCTAGCTGTTTCGAATCGCCTTCGTATGGCTCGTGGACACAACGCTAGGAATTGGTCACAGAGATTTCTGAATAACTCTCTTCGGGGCACCAACGATCAACGACTTGATACCAATTGTTGCGGATACCTTCGACGACAAACTGTGGGCCGTCGAGTCCGTCATTATCCTCCGTTGAGTCGAGAGGCCAAAAGTTGGACTGCGAAATGGCAGCTTCGATTGTCGCCACTTGCTTCGCTGAAAGCGTGAGCTGCCCATCGACTTGCAATTCACCTGTGTCATATCCGCCTTGTCCGTTGCGTCGCCAGCTTCGAGCTGCACACGGACCGCGAAGGTCATGATTGCGGCTGGTGTTGTCAGCTAACGTCCGGCACAACCGAGCCGCCGCGGTTGATACTCCACTTGAAAACGCGCGATCGGCGGCTCCGCGTTCTTGCCTTTGTTATCCCGCGTTCGGCAATGGCGGTCGACCGGGAAATTCGGACAACTGCCTGCGCAAAGAAGAAGTCGCAGCATTAAAGTCGATCTCCACCAATGGGAACTTCAACTCAATTGTATCACTGTCGTTGCTCCACGGTGGAAGCAATTCCAATGAAAGATGGACAGACAGTGTGGTAAGTGATTCGTCAATTGTGAATTCAAGGCAACGTTCAATGAAATACACGCCGCGTGATTTGGTCTGCCCAAGCCTTATCGCTTCCAGCCAATCAACTAACCGCGAGAGCCCGGTAGTGTCCATCGTCGGAAACCGACCAGTCCAGTTTCCATCCTTATTGGCAAAACTGTGCGATACGAACAAGAAGCGACCAGTGTCAAAATCTTTGTCAGCAGGATTGTCTTTCGTGGGGCCAAGCTCTTCATCAGGAAGCTCGTAGCCGTCCACCGTTAACGTGCACAGGTTTCCGTTTTTCGAGCGAAGTTCCATGTCAAACCTCGAATAGTCGTGCAGTCAACCCTCGGCCCACGCTCACAGAACTCCGTCCAGCAAAACCAACCAACACAATATGCGTTGACTAAAGAAAATCAAAAAAACCACTTCCCAAACCACGAACTTCATAGTCGACCGCGATAACCGAGTCGCGGGAGTTGATTGTCCGTTTGAAATCGCCCGGCCACCGCGACTTCGGTTGATCGCATGGTTATCCGCAATTGTAACTCGAGTTGCAAGTCAATTACGCTGAGGCACGTCTGCGTAAGTCATCGCATCGCGGATCAAATCAGCTGCCGATCTGGCCGAGTCACAATCAGATTCAATCCAGTTGTTGGTCGGTCGCTGGCCATCGATTCGTCGATATGAAACGCGGTAGATCCAATGTTCATCAATTGCGGGGTCGTCTGCAATGTGAGCAGTAGCAAACGATGGGATACGATCGGATTCATCATTCACGTCGCGAATGTTGAAGTTCAGTTGCGAGTGCGACGTGCCAATGTAGAGATCGGGGTTTTGCGGGCGGCGACGTTTAACTCGCAAGCAAACAAAATCGGGTTGCCGCCCCTCCGTAGCAACCCTGGTTCTGCCTGTTGCATGGATCTTACAAATCCTGCTCAAGCAGTTCGGCATCCGCGAGATCCTTCGTTCGTCGGATTGAACGCTTGTTTTGAATGAGGTCGCGGATACCAATCACTGGGATGCACAATCCGTCCCAATTGACAGACTTCCGGTTTGACCACGCATCGTCAAATGAGATGCTATCGATCTCGGGGGAGAATGTCGATTCGTACCGGTGGGACTCCGATCTGACAGAACGTCCGGGATCAGCGGGCGAAGGCGAGAGACTCAACCACAGCGAAAATGGTGACCACCGACGCTCCGTGCCATCGCATGGTTCGCCGCAGAGTCAAACAACGGCGGACCTATGCCTGAAAGAACGTTGCGGAAAGTGTAGAATATGATGGGAACGACCTATAGGAGCCGAGCATGTCGACGATAAACATAAATGTGCCAGATCAGATAATGTCAGTAATTGCCGAGCGTGCAAGAAACAGTGGCTACGCGGACGTTAACGAATACGTCTCGCAGTTCGTACTGCGACTATCCGAGCGTCAGAGTGAAGTTGAAGCACTGGCAATCGAGGGCCTGGAAAGCAGTCCAAGTGAACCATGGGACAAAAATGAGATCGAAGACATTCGCGCAAACCTAAAGTCAAAGTACGAAAATTGAATGTTCGAGTGTAAAGTGCCTCATCGTAGACGGCTTGCCATCGACGACATTGCGGGGCACTCGAGCCGCATTGCAGAGTCAAATCTCGATGCCGCACTGCGTTTTCTTGACGCAATTGAATCAACCGTCGATTTGCTATGTCAGTATCCGGAAGCTGGTGGTGCCGTGCCAACAACGCGCCCAGAGGCTGATGGGCTTCGTGCAAAGTTGGTAAACGGCTTCGGCAACTATGTCGTCCTCTATTTTGTGACGACCGAGACGATCGACATTGCGCGTGTCATCTGGGGTGGACAGGAGATCGACCGAATAGCGTTGCACTGGAAGTGATGCCCGAAGCTCCTACCGGCGAACTTGTTTCTTACCAATTGATGAGGTGAGAACAGTTGGCCGAAGCTTGTTCTCACAGCCTAACTTACTGTGCCCTGCCAACTGATAAGATGCAGCAGATCATGGGGCTGGAGCGAGCGAAAGGCGAAGGCTACGACACCATCGAAGAAGCAGTAGGACACATTCCGTCCAATGAGTCGGACGCGGTGCGGTCGTTCCGAGTTGCTTTGCGGGAGAACGCCACAATGATCTATGCGCATGTTCTCAACCGGTCTGATATCGCTGTGACGAGTCCACCGGACCGCTTGGTTGCTTAGAAGCACATATCCAGCTTCGCGACTCACACCTAAGCGTCGGCCAAAGCTGCAAGCTGGCTAGCTCACTCGAAGTGGTTTCTACCTCGGCAGCCCAGCTTCTAGAGCATTTTTGCTTCTTACGTGGCCTGTTTTCGCCCAGAGGAGCAACTGTTTGTTGATGATGCAGGCCGTTTGTCCGGGCGACTTGCACTAACTCGCTGAGGTATGCCAAACGAGTGGCATCTCAGCGAGGGTGTGGAGACCTGACCCTGGCTGCAGGGGTCTAGCTCTTCGCGGCTGCGTGCTTGTCCGTCGGGGACGACTTGGGACGCGTCTTTCGTCGCTTGGCGCCAAGGGGCATGTACCAGAGCCACATTCCGGTGCCCCATAGGCCGAGCAGTACGAGGCCATTGGGGAGAAACACCCACAGCTTGGCAAAGTCGCTGAAGTAGCTGCCGTCATGCAGGCTTTCGATCCAATCCGAGCGGCGCAACGTGGATGATAGGACTTGGCCGGTCGCCAAATCCAGTTGAATCTCCCAACGGTTCTGGGCTTGGATCTTGACGATGCCTTTGCCCGGCCGGACATCCAGGCGATCGATGTCTGCCCAATCACTGATGTCGGCTTCCGGGACGGCACGTGCGGCTTCCAACAACAGCGGCCAGGTCAGTGCCGGTTCGACATGGAACTGTTCGCCCTTGCGGGTTGGCGGCTGAACCCACGGCACCTGCTTTTTTACTTGCAGCAGCAATCCCGAAACAATCACCAACAGCAGTGGCAGCGCCGCGAGTAGCCCGCCCCAGCGGTGCAATTTGCGTGACCACCAATTCCAATTCTTGGCCAATGCGTCGATCCTCTTTGCCCGAGACCATCCAATACGTGTGCCGCATGCCGACTTGGCATCCTAACGGCAACGCCCGCCGCTCCGCGTATCAACTTTCGAGCGCAAATATAGATTAATTGGCTGTTTGGCGACATCGAGCGTTCGGCGGATCGGCTGCCCGATTCGCGACCGTTGCATCCCCGGCGCCAACGACATTTTCTATACTGGAGGGCTCTCATGACAGAATCCCAACGGATCTTGATATCGGTCCGTGCCGAAAAAAACGAGCCACATCATGCTGTATCTGCACTCCCGCCGCCTCCGGGCTTTCACGATCCGAATTTGCCGATGCGTCGTTTCTCTGATCATGTTGGTGAGCTTCGTCTTGCCAGCCCCAATTTCACTTGGCCAACCCGACTCGGACTCGCCGCCCAACATCATTTTGATCTTCATCGATGATTTGGGCTGGAAAGACGTCGGTTGCTATGGCAACGACTTTGTGGATACTCCACGCATCGACCAGCTGGCATCCCAGGGAATGCGTTTCACGGACTTCTACGCGGCTGGAGCCGTTTGTTCTCCGACGCGTTGCGCTGTTCAATCGGGCCAGAATCAAGCCCGGATCGGAATCACTGCCCACATTCCAGGCCATTGGCGCCCGTTCGAGCGCGTGATCACTCCG
>JANQOL010000653.1 GCA_028289675.1 Pirellulaceae bacterium | reverse complement strand
AAACCGAGACGCACAGTTTTCTGCGCCCCTTAGTTGTGGGTCTGCCGAATCGCCACAACTTGCTCTTTGATTTGGAATCTGGACGGCTGGCAGCCTGGTGGCAGGGCGATACCGCTCGGCAACATACTCGTGGGAAGACATGGTATTGGGAGCCCGGGGCGGCGCCGCTGAATTCAGGTGGCTTTCTCGAAGCGCTATCGGTTGTCGACCAGGACGGTCAGCTATGGCGGCCAGTGGCGCCGGCGCAATTCAGTGTCCAGCTGGATGCGACGTCACGCGTGCCCCTGACAACGGATCCAGCCGAGAGTGGCTCGTCGGCGACTTGGCCAGGCTTGGCTTGGAGAGGGCGCATATGGTTTGCACCTGAAACGACTGCTGAGGCAACAAGTCGACGTCAGGTAGAGATTGAACAGTGGTTCTACCCAGATCCTTTGTCACCAAGCGATGCTCAGGTCCGAACACGCGTCACCTTGGAAGCGGGTGACCAAGTGCAACTCGAGTATCCAACAACGGCGATGCCGAGGTGGATGGATGACCAGTTGCAAGTTGCCTTGACGGGTGAGGCACTTTACGAAGTGCAAGGCGTTTCGGCGGCATTGCATTCGAGGAGCCGCCACAGTGCGTTGCTGGCGGCTAACCCGGAGAGCAATCAAGCAGAGTGGGTGACCACATTTCGTAGTAGCTTACCCGTGGATACCTTTGCAGCCTTGGCACTGCCCGCCTTTAAGTTCCCCGCGAAGCAACTGGATTGCGTGCCTGGATTTGAGGCCGTTCAACTACCGCTGCCACCGACAGAGATGCCGATCTCGCTAGCCTGGGACTCCAACGGGCACATGTTCATGGGCTCCCTAAAGGGGCGCGTCTTGCGAGTTATCGACACCGACCAGGATGGCTTGCAAGACAGCTACGAAGTAATCAGCGACGAAATGCCGACACCCTATGGCCTGTACTACTCCAACAGCGGACTGGATGTGCTGGCCAAGTACGCTTTGTTGCGTTTAACACCACCCGCGCAAACTGACCCAGCGGCTGGTGGAAGACGGGCTGCTGGCATTTGGGACTCGCAAGTCGTCGCCGATGGTTGGGGATACACCACCGACTATCACGACTGGGCCGTTGGGTTGGAGCGCGATTCGTCGGGCAACTACTTTCTGGCGTTGCCTTGTCAACAAGACGATCGCAGTCCAGTAGCCGCGACATTGCGCGGCACAGCATTGAAACTGATTCCAGATGAAAGCGCCGACCATTCCTACCGACGGTATCGGATCGAGCCCTGGTCGGCGGGCCTGCGGTTTCCCATGGGTTTGGCGTTGAACTCGGACGGCGACCTTTTCGCTACTGACAATCAAGGCAACTACAACCCGTTCAACGAGCTCAATCATCTGCGCCCGGGCAAACGCTATGGATTCATCAACAAGCTAGAGAACAAGGATCGCTTTTCGCCTGCCTTTGAGTCGCCTGCGATCAACTTACCTCATCCTTGGACACGCAGCGTGAACGGCATCTGCTTCTTAAATTCGCCGTCGGGAGCGGACGAGGACTTGTACGGCCCCTTCGAAGGACATCTCATCGGCTGCGAGATGAACGGCCAGGCCCTCGTGCGGATGAGCTTGCAGCGAGTGGGCGACACCTATCAAGGCGCGGCCTACAACTTCAGCCGCACGGAGGACATCGTCGGCCAATTCGAAGGGCCAATTGTGTGTGAACTCGCGCCCAACGGAGATTTGTATGTTGGGAATTTGAAAGACAGTGGCTGGGGCGGCGGCCAAAACACGGGCTCCATTGTCCGCTTGCGTCCTCAGGGCAGTTGGGAGCCAGGGATCGCGGAAGTACGCGCCACTTCTGACGGGTTTGACGTCGAATTCACAATGCCCATCGATGCGGCGAGAGCTGCGCGGCCGGAGCAATACCAGATCCGATCCTACCGTAGAGTTTCCACACCGGCCTACGGCGGCGATGATCAAGACCAGCGAACCGAAACGGTGAAGGACGTCCAAGTTCACCCGACGGGGAGCAAGCTGAGTTTGAAACTAGAGGACCTGCGGCCAGATTGTGTTTACGAAATCGCAGTTGGTCCAATTGGCGCAGGTGGCCAAGAACTCTTCCCCCGTCGCGCCCATTACACTATGCGTACGATTCCGGACTAGACACACGCTGCATCCAGACCAAGGCGCTGTCTCGTAAATGGCGACTTCGACGATTGCGTGTCCATAGTTGCGAGCCGCAAGCCGCGGGTATCGTCGGTACACCGGCGGCTAGAGGCTTACCGCCAACCATTTACGGGACGTGCCTTAACAGCATTTTTAATTAAGGAACAACTATGCGGCTGGTATCTTGGAACGTCAATGGGATTCGCGCGGCCATGGACAAGGGCTTCCGTGAGTACGTGCAGCAAGACCAGCCGGACATCCTGTGCTTGCAAGAGACGAAGGCGACGCCGGAACAACTCGACTTGGCTTGGGCCGATGAATTGGGCTACCACCGCAGTTGGAACTGCGCGGAGAAGAAGGGCTATAGCGGCACGTCGATTTGGAGCAAGGCCGAGCCGAAGCGAGTACAGTTGGGCATCGGCCAGGCCGAGCACGATCGCGAGGGACGCGTCATCACGGCGACGTACGAGCGTTTTCAATTGGTCACTGTATATACTCCAAATTCGCAACGCGAACTGGCGCGGCTGGAGTACCGTCAACAATGGGACGTGGATTTCCTGGCCTACGTAAAACGTCTCAATCGCAGAAAGCCGGTGATCTTCTGCGGTGACCTCAACTGCGCTCATCGAGAGATCGACCTGGCCAACCCAAAGTCAAATCGCAAAAACGCGGGATTCACGGACGAGGAACGGAGCGGATTTGATCAGATCCTGGCAGGAGGATTCTTCGATTCGTTTCGAGCGTTCGAAGAAGGACCAGGCCACTACAGTTGGTGGACCTATCGCAGCAACGCTAGAGAACGGAACATCGGTTGGCGTTTGGACTACTTCTGTGTCGCCAACAAGTTTCGCGAGGCCGTTCAGAGTGCTCGCATTCTGAGCGACGTGTTCGGTTCTGACCACTGCCCCGTGGAGCTCACGCTGAACGAAGTCTAACATGCCCATTCGCCTAGCCGTGTTTCGCGGGCCAAATACACCTGCGGCTGACTGCTAAACAGTTTCCCAAGCTGCAATAGCAAGCGCTGCTAGACGAACATGCTAGACGCGGGACATTCTACAACTCGCAGTTGATGGCATCTCGGAAGCATCTGGTGGCGCGAGTTCGCATGCAGGCGAAGATCTCACCGGCATTGCCCTTAGACCAAGAGAGAATTGAACACCAGCCAACGTGCAGTCAGCAAAGTCAGCACTAGGCAGATCCACCAAGCCGCCAGCTGCACGCGTTTGGAAGTGCGGAGCGAAAATAGGATACCGGCCGAAACCCCTGTGGTTAGCATTTTGAAGGCGACCAGCAGGACCGGCTGTTCGATCAAGCGGCTGCCAATCGGATTCAGCTCGCGCATGGACCCATCGTGGGAGGCCAACACGGTCCACACCAAATCGAGCACAGAAAAGGCCAAGATCATGGCCAGGAATTTCAGCGTTGCCTGCCCAGACTGCACCGATGTTTGTGAAAGTTCGTGACTTTGCGGCGGACGGATCGACAGCAGATGTCCCGTGGCCACCACGACCATCAGCATGCCCAGGGTCGACAGTGGATAGGCGGCCCTATCTAACAGATGTACTCGGGCGGCGGACTGGTAGTTTTGATCCTCCGTCTGCTCAACGCTTGACTGGAAACTAAGTGCCCTAGCCTGCAGGTCGGGATCTTGCCTGAGGCTGTCTACATGGGGACGTAGCGAAGCTGGCACGTGCTGCTCGCCGATCTCATCGTCTCCAAGCAAAACGTCGACTAATTCATAGATTTTGGTGCGCGGCCAGGCTTCGACGTTTTTCTCTTCTTCGTTGACAATGACAAAACCGCCCATGCGCAAGTGTCCGGCCAACTCCTCGATAGTTTGCGACGGAGAAGCTTCCTGCACAGTCGCCTTTGGCCGCGGACGATGGCGTGCCCAGTGACGTGGTCGCCGGCGGGATCCATGCACTCTGGGTTCCGTCGGTTGATCTTTCGTCGAAACCTGTGTGGCCAGCGTCACGTTGTAAGTATTGCCGTTGATCTCCAATTGACCGTCTTGCCGAGTCACCAAGTAATACGGAGCCGGCAAAAAGCGACCATTGGCAATGACGAATCCTTCGGAGGAAACTTGCGCTTCCTGAGAACTCACGCTGTCCGCACGGACCGACTGTGCGGTGCAAATTACTGTAAAACAAAGAAGTGACCTAACGCACTTGGCGGCCAACGTCATCGTTAGCCCGTGGCAATGACGAAACAACCGTGTGGAAGCACACATAAGCAGACCTATCCGAAAAGGGGACCTTCCATTCCAGTCTCCTTTAACCCAATGGTCCAGGTAGAGTTTCGGAGCTTCTCAAAGAAAGCCCGACGTCGGCAGATTCTGTCTTTTCCGTAAGCTGCTCCATTGGGCAGTGGCAGTCGTACGGTATTGGGATGTTATCGGAGCAAAGCCCAATCGGAGAGACGCTAGAGCGCCGCGTTGCGTTGTTGTCCCGCTAGCAACGCGGCTGCTCTGCGTTTAGTGAGCCAACATGGATCGGGTTGTTGCTACTCAACCCCATCGGGCGAATCCCATGCCTGGCTCACGAAAGAAGATGGCTTTGGTGCGACGCGATTCGAAATGCCGCCCTCGTGTGACGGTCGCTCGCATCGACAACCAGAAAAGCTCACGAGATGCGCCGCACTAGCTGTTGGCCGACTCGGCTTCTATCGCGGTTGGGTCCAACCCGTCCACAAAGCTCATCAAAGCCTTGTTGCGATACGGTTGCTGCAGCTTGCGAACTGCCTTGCTTTCGATTTGACGCACACGCTCTCGAGTGACGGAGAAGATTCGACCGACTTCCTCCAGCGTGTAAGCGTAACCATCGGCTAAACCATAACGCAGTCGCAAGATTTCGCGTTCGCGATAGTTCAGCGTTTGCATGGCTTCGTCAATATGATGCTTCAGCGACTCCTGATTAGCTTCGAACAAGGGATCTTCGTCACGATGGTCTTCCAGGAATTCTCCGAAGTAGCTGTCTTCATGATCGCCTACAGGTTGATCCAGTGACAACGGCTGACGAGCCATTTTGATGATCACTCGGGCATCGTCGATCGACAGGCCCGCTCGCTCTGCCGTTTCTTCGACCGACGGTTCACGTCCCAGTTCTTGCACCAACTGACGCGTGACCAAACGGACTTTGGTCATGGTATCGATCATATGAACCGGCACACGAATCGTGCGACTTTGATCCGCGATAGCTCGTGTGATGGCTTGACGGATCCACCAAGTCGCGTAGGTCGAAAACTTGAAACCACGTTCGTATTCGAATTTGTCGACAGCTCGCATCAGGCCGGTGTTGCCTTCCTGAATCAAGTCCAGAAAACTCAATCCTCGATTGCGATACTTTTTGGCGATGGAAACGACCAGTCGCAGATTACCCGCTGAGAGCTCGCGTTTGGCAGCGTCATATTCGACGCAGTGGCGAGCAACCCGCTGGACGCGTCGCCCGAGAGTGTTCGGGCTCTCGTACGTGATTCGCATCAGGTAACGCAGTTCCTCCAGCAGCTGGTCCAGCGAATGGCCATCGACGTAGCCGGATTCACGGGCCACCTCGATCTTGGCTTTTAGCGTTCGCATGCGGGCTTCGATGGCTTCCAGCTTTTCGAACAGTGGTTCCAGTCGGTTGGTGCGCAAGTTCATTTCTTCGACCAGCCGCACAGCGCGATTGCGACGCCGCGTCAACCGCTTCCAGGCCTCGCTTCGCGTCTCTGCGTCTACCTTCTTGCTAATCGCCAGAAAGTAGTCGTGGTGATTCAGGATCAACAGGTGCCGCAGTGTATGGATGTTGGGCACGATCCGCTTCATGATCGCCTTCTTCTCGGCCGCATTGGTCACACTAACCTCGATCGTGCGATCCAACCGCAGCTTGCTATCGCGGACTTGCTCCAGCAGCTTGCAGGCGCCTTGCAGCATGAAGTCGGTGGCCAGCATCCAGTGCCGGTACTTGCTGCGGGTGTGCTCGATCTTCTTGGCGGATTCGATTTCTTGCTGACGGGTCAGCAAAGGGATCTGGCCCATTTGCATCAGGTACATGCGAACGGGGTCGTCCGTGCTCTCTACTTCTTCGGTCAACTCCTCCAAGTCGCCTTCTTCGATCTCACCGTCCAGTTCATCGACGCCGTCCACCATGTCGTCGCTTGAGCGGCCATTCCGCTCAAAACGTCCCGCTCCATTGACGTCTCGCGAATCCAACTCATCAAAGTCGTTGACCAAACTGTCATCCAAGTTCGCTCGGCCTCGATAATTCTTCTTCATGGCAACCCTCTGTAGCAACGAGTCGGTGTGTCTGGGCAGCACGTCCGTTCCCGATGGAAGGTGTGACTGCTCGTTAGCGGGACGAGAGGGTTTAGTAAGCACAGTGGATGCCGGAGGGTTAGGAGGACCAGAGGGTTTCCCTGTAAGTCATTTACTTGCAGGGACTTACGTGAAAAACGCGGCGGGAGAGGGAAGGAGCGTCCGTTGCCAGAACGCAACAAACGACCGTTTCGGCGGGCTTCTCATGTTGACCAAAGTCATCACATATCGCCCAATCTACCAAAACGATTTGATTGAGGCACGTCCCCGAGTCTAACAATTTGGGGGATCCTGCCCAGCTTTTTGCAAGGCCCCCAACCTGCCGGCCAGCGATGAAAACGAGTGTCCCCCGGCGCAGCGGGGAAAAATGGGGGGTGTCCCCGTTGGATATGGCCGGCGGATGTCAGGCCCGACCAGTCGGGCTGTGTCCCTGCCGCGGCGTGAGTCTGGCAGGTGTGTCCCCGCGGCCAACAGCTGGGCAGATCGGGTAATCCAGGCAATTCCTAGGGCGACCGGTCAACGCCCACGAAGAGGGCTGCGGTCGGAGTGCCGCTCCAATGGGGGAGACAGCAATTGACATCCGTGGCTCGGTGACTTAACGTCATGACTATGTCAAAGTCCATTCACTCAGCCGCCGAAATTTCCATTATTATCGGCCGCCATTCAGGCGGGGCGCGGTGAGGTCTTAGACAGTTCCCAATCAGTTCATGGACCCCTGGAGCCCGGCTTCAGGGGTTTTTTTGTGCCCGAGAGCAAGCGGGTGACGCCCTCATGAGCGACGTCCTAGTGCTCGAATCGCAGTTCACCATCCGAGGAATGTTCAGTCATGGTACGGTCCATCGTCGTTTACGACACCACGTTGCGCGACGGCACTCAGGGAGAAGGCGTCAGTTTTTCGCTGCAGGACAAGCTGAATATTTGCCAGCGATTGGCGGAAATCGGCATCGAGTTCGTGGAGGGCGGATATCCACTGTCGAACGAAAAGGACGTGGCATTTTTCGAGAAAGTGCGGCAACTGGATCTAGGCTCGACGCAGGTCTGCGCATTTGGGATGACGCGCCGCAAAGGCCTGGCAGCGGACCAGGATCCCGGCATGCTGGCCATGGCGCGGGCGGAGACTCCGGTGTGTACCATCGTTGGCAAGAGCTGGGATTTTCACGTAACCGACGTGCTCAACGCCGATTTAGACGAACACTTGGAGATGATCGGAGATAGCGTTTCGTTTCTAGGGCGAGGTAGCCAGATCGTCTACGACGCCGAGCACTTCTTCGATGGTTTCAAGGCCAATTCCGACTATGCCTTACAAACCGTACGCACGGCCGCCGAGGCGGGTGCCCAGTGGATTTCTTTGTGCGATACCAATGGCGGAGCGCTGCCCGAAGATATCACGCGCGTCGTGGAAACCGTCGCGAAGGCGACCGCGGGCTTCGATCTACAATTGGCCATCCATTGCCACAACGACGGAGACCTGGCCACGGCCAACTCACTCGCTGCAGTCGAGGCGGGTTGCAATCAAGTGCAAGGTACGATCAACGGCATCGGTGAACGATGTGGCAACGCGGACTTGATCGCCGTCATCAGTAACTTGGGGCTCAAGAAGCAAGGCTACCGGCTGCTCGGCGGAAAGGGACTGGAACACCTGACTGAGTTGTCTCGCTACGTCTACGAAACCGCCAATCTGCAGCTGCGCAACAACCAGCCTTTTGTAGGGCAGAGTGCCTTTGCCCATAAAGGTGGCATGCACGTTCACGCCGTGAACAAAGCGGCGCACACCTACGAGCATCTCAATCCGGCCGCTGTGGGCAATGAGCGCCGCATCCTGGTCAGTGAACTGTCCGGTCGATCAAATATCATCGCGCTGACGACGAAGCACAACATCGAGAACGATCGCGAACTCATGGACCGGATCTTGGCGGAAGTCGTCCGCCAAGAGAACCGCGGCTACCAGTATGAATCGGCGGAAGCATCATTCGATCTGCTCGTCAAACGCTGCGCCGGAACTTTCCAACGGCACTTCGAAACCGTCAAGTATCGGGTGGTCGCCGGTGATCGAAATGCCAGTTCCAATCACGCCTTTGCTGAAGCCATTATCAAACTGCGAGTGGGCGACACGGATGTTTTCGAGGCCGCCGAGGGACACGGTCCGGTCAACGCTTTAGACGCCGCCTTGCGCAAGTGCTTGGGTACAGCTTTTCCCGTCTTGGAACAGATGTTCTTGCTGGACTACAAAGTCCGCGTCGTCAATTGCGAGGCGGGTACAGCGGCCAGCATTCGCGTCAATATCGAAAGTTCCGATGGCGACCACGTCTGGGGAACGATTGGGGTCAGTGAGAACATTATTGAAGCTAGTTGGCTGGCTCTGGTGGATGCCGTTGAATACAAACTGCTGCTGGAAGAGGGCACCCTCCATCCTGCGCCGGCCGAAGCTGCCTCCGCCAACGTCTAAAGACATCAGCGTGTGATCGCGACGATTAGCATTCCGGTGAAAACGCAACTGCATGTTGTTTAGCAGTCAGCCGTAGGCGTACTTGGCTGACGAATCTGTACGCCTGCGGCTGACTGCTAAACGGTGTCAACAAGCACACTGAAAACACGATAAAAAGACTGTGCCCATTCACGCCGTTGTAAGTCGGTTTGCTGACAGCGAAGCAAACCAATCCAACGGTGAGTCAATCATCAGCCCCATTTTGATGGACACTACGCCAAGGCGCGCTCGACACTGGCTCGCATCTTCTTCAGGCCGGTCGCGGCCACATCCTCGGGTGGTTGTTCCCAGTAGCTGCGGTTGAATAGTTCCAAGCTGAGTGTGCCAGCGAATCCGCCGCGCACCAACGACTGCAGAATGCTGTCCAGAGGCGCCACACCGTCTCCAGGGTAGACACGATCTTTGTCACCGATTTCGGCCCGCGGTGGCATCGCGGGGTAGTCGTTCATATGCAGACAGTACATGTTGGTAGCAGGAATCAGACCAAGGTTGTTAAAGTCGTTGCCGCCTTTGTACATGTGGTAGACATCCAACAGAATGCATGCGTTTTCGTGCTGCGCGGCCGCGGCAATGTAGAGCACTTCTGCTAACGTGGACACGTTCTTGGAAAACCCCCATAACTCCAATTGCGGTTGCACGTCCACGGACTGTCCCAAATCCAAAAGCTCCCGATAACGTTCGGCGGCCTTGTCCAAATCCAATCCCGGCTCTTTAGTTGCCCCAGCCGGTGGCGCCGCAATTCTTCGGGCACCGATTGCCCGTACCGTTTCCATGTCGCGTTGGCATTGATCCAACCCAGCTTGCCGCTGTTGGTCGTCATCGACGATCCATTGGCCAAAAGCAATGGCGCTATCAACGCCTAGCCCCAGGTCCTGCAGTTCAGTGGCCAGGTCACGTAGCGTGCCACCGGCTTCGACAAACCGTTCGATGTCACGTACCCATAGCTCCACCGCATCGTAGCCCGCGTCCGCCGCGACTTGGATCTGGGTGCGCAAGGGTAACTTGGAACCATTGATAGTGCTGGTATTCAAACAGTACCGTAGCGAGGGCGACGTATCTTGAGTGGCAGCGCGGGCACTAGGACTGGCCAGTGTGGACGCGAAGCAGCTGGCCGTTAGACCAGCACAACCGGCCAGAAAACCACGTCGGGAAAAGGGCGGTACAGTGGTGGACTGCGACATCGTTCAGGCGCCTAACAGATAGGTGGTGCATTCGGTAACGCCAATATGATAGTTGGCTGGGAGACCACTGACGACAACCGTCATGCATCTGCCAAGCCGTTGGCCGGCCAACACGCCTTCAAAGCTGCTGCCGTGCGAGTCGCACTAGGCTCAGATTCGAGAACGCCATATATTGCCCGCTGCCGACTATCACCCGCTGCCCAGTATTGCCCGCAGTCCAATGGCGCGGCGTCATATTGCCTGGTATCTGACACTGCGCGGCCAACTCGGGCCTTCGGTTACTTGATTGAACGCGCGAATCCGCTAGTTTACAGTGCACCCTCCTCTCACTTCCGCTTGGTCATCTCCTTCTCCATTTGCAGGAATCCATCGTGTCGCGAGTCATACGTATCCGCTACGGCATTACTTCCGGTCTGTGCTTGTGGGGTGTTCTTCTGCTTCTGTTTCTATTGGTGCCGGTTTCCGCGACCGCACAAGACGATCCAACGGCGGATCCTGCTAACGCCGATCCCGCTGGCGAGCTCCAGCCCGCCGACTCAGCCCCCGTCGACACAACCTCCGGTGACGCCAGCATGGCGAGTCTGGGTATTGACCCACGCCCCGAACAACCGGCTTGGATTACTACGGTTGATGAGCAGTTTGGCAGCCTGGTGGTCGGGCCGATGGAGAGTGTGCTGTTCAACTCTTTAGGCACCGAGAATTGGTTGGGAACGGAGGTGCCGTTCATTGTTGCCTGGTTGTTTGTGGGAGCCGTCTTCTTCACATGCTGTATGGGCTTTATCAACGTTCGCGGGTTCTGGCATGCTATCCGGTTGACCAAGGGCGATTACGACGATCCTGACAATGAGGGTGAGGTCTCCCATTTCCAAGCGTTGTCTTCGGCTCTGTCGGGGACGGTTGGACTCGGCAACATCGCCGGCGTGGCCATTGCCATTGGGCAGGGCGGACCCGGTGCGACGTTTTGGATCATCTTGGTGGGCCTGCTGGGGATGACCAGCAAGTTCACCGAGTGCACGCTGGGCCAGATGTATCGCCGCGTCGACGCCGATGGCCGTGTATCGGGCGGACCGATGCGCTACCTAAAGGCCGGTTTGGAGGAGATGAAACTGGGGCCACTCGGTTCGGTACTGGCCGTGCTATTTGCGGTCTTATGCATTGGTGGATCGTTCGGTGGCGGCAATACTTTTCAAATAAGTCAGTCTTTGGACGTAGTGAAATCGGAGATCACTCTGTTTTCTGACTACCCGTGGCTCTACGGATTGATCATGGCCACCTGCATTGGCCTAGTCATTGTTGGCGGCATCAAATCCATTGGCAAAGTCGCGGGGCGCATCGTGCCATTCATGTGTGCCGGCTACGTTTTTTGCGCCATCTACATTCTGCTAGTGAACGCGTCCGAGATTCCCAACGCGTTCAGCCGTATTTTTGTGGAAGCCTTTACTCCCAACGCGGCTTATGGAGGGTTCCTGGGCGTCTTGGTCATCGGAATCAAACGCGCGGTTTTTTCCAATGAAGCGGGAGCCGGTTCCGCATCGATTGCCCACTCGGCGGCCAAGACCGATATCCCGGTCCGCGAAGGCTTTGTGGCTCTGCTGGAACCATTTATCGATACGGTGGTCGTGTGCACGATGACCGCGCTGGTGATCATCATTACCGGGGTTGTCGATGATCGTGAGGCGGACGTTTCGAAAGACACGTTGACCATGCAACTGGTTTCCGCCGGAGCGGATCCAGAGCAAGCGGCCGCCCTGACGCAAGCCGATGCCGCAAGCATCCTCCTCGAGTACGACGAATCGCTGGACGACAACGGTGACGGGCAGCTCAAGGTGGGCGACTACATCGATCGAGACCGTGGTGCCTTTTTCACCAAATTGGCGTTTGCCAAGTCGGGAAATCGAGTCTTCGTGTGGTTTCTCATCATCGCCGTGATGCTCTTCGCGTACTCGACATGCATCTCATGGTACTACTACGGCGAGCGTTGCTTCACTTCATTGTTCGGCAATGGTAGTTCCAACGTCTTTAAAGGCCTATTCCTGTTATTTACCTTTCTAGGCTCCATTGTGGCCACCACTTCGATCAAGAACTTTAGCGACATGCTTATCCTGGGAATGGCCTTCCCCAACATGCTGGGCATGTACTTCTTGAGTGGCCGAGTGCGTCGCGCGCTGCGTGAGTATTGGTCAGATCTGAATGCCGGCAAGTTTACTGTTCACAAGTAGCCCGGCGAGCAACCTTGACATCATGAACAAACCAGCCGATTCACCCGATCAGTCCTCGCCTCTGACGCTGCGTTTGCTCAGGCAGCTCAAAGCGTGCGGGCGGCGCCTGAAAGTGGCGGACTCAACCGGTGTGCGTCTGTCCGGCCAGGATCTATTGATAAGGACGTTGGCGCTGCGACGATTTTTGTTGCGTGAGGTCCTGGAGCCCGATGAAAAGCATGTTGGGATTTTTCTCCCGCCTACTGCGCCGGCGGTAGCCACTAACTTCGCCATGGCCTTGGCGGGCCGAGTAACCGTCAACTTGAATTACACGGTCACGTCCAGCATTCTGAAGCAATGTTGTGAAAAGGCGGGCCTACGGCGGGTGATTACCAGCCGTAAATTCGTCGACAAAGTTGGTCTCGACGTCGGCGTGCCAATGGTTTTTCTGGAAGACGTCCGCGAGCGCATTACCGTTGGCGACAAGCTATTCTCCGCCCTCAACGCGCGGTGCCGAAGTGCGGAAAGCTTGCATCGGTACCTCGGACTGTCGCAGGCCAAATTGTCAGACCCATTAACGATCATCTTCACATCCGGTTCCACCGGTATTCCCAAGGGTGTGGTGTTGACGATGGGCAACGTGATATCAAACGTTGACGCGATTGATGTCGCCATTCACTTGAACTCAGACGACGTCGTGTTGGGCGTTCTGCCCTTTTTTCATTCCTTTGGTTACACGGTGACTTTGTGGGCCGCATTATGTTTGCCCTGCGCCGGTATCTACCATTTCAGTCCTCTCGAAGCGCGGCCGATCGGCAAACTGGCGCAGGACTTCGGCGCCACGGTGCTGCTGGCTACGCCCACATTCTTGCGAACCTACGTACGCCGCGTTGATCCCGAGCAATTCAGCCAACTGGACGTGGTCGTGGTTGGCGCCGAAAAAATGCCAATCACCTTGGCCGACGACTTTGACCAAAAATTTGGTGTGCGGCCCGTAGAAGGCTACGGCACCACCGAACTCAGCCCTCTGGTATCGGTCAATATCCCGCCCAGCCGGCGCGTCAGCGGGCAACTTGGCGGTTTACGAGAGGGCACCGTGGGACAACCCGTCAAGCAAGTCGAAGCTCGCGTGGTTTCCTTTGAGGATGACCACGAGTTGCCAGTCGGCCAGCCGGGTTTGCTCGAGATCCGCGGCCCGAATGTCATGCAGGGCTACCTGGATCAACCCGATCTAACCGCTGAGGTCATGCACGACGAATGGTATCGCACCGGCGATGTGGCCATCATCGACCAAGAGGGCTTCATCGAGATCACAGGACGCCTCAGCCGGTTCTCGAAGATTGCCGGTGAGATGGTGCCCCATATTCAAATCGAAGAACAACTGGCGGAGCTGGCAGGCACAGATGACGAAGGTACGCTACGCGTGGCCGTCACTGCCATTCCCGATGAGAAACGTGGCGAACAACTGGTAGTGCTATACACTCAGTTGCCGCACGGTGTCGAAGACATCTTGAACCAGTTGTCGGAGAAAGGTCTTCCCAACCTGTACTTGCCCAGCCCGGATCGGTTCGTCCAAGTGGATACCATTCCGGTACTGGGCAGCGGCAAACTAGACCTCAAGGGGATTCGCGAGTTGGCATTGGCGCAGTTGAGTTAAGGCGTTTCGCCCGCTCGAATTCCCGCGGCTACTGCAAGTGGCACTAACGCTTGAAGACGAATTCGATGGCCAGCTCGACCTCGTCGTTAATCTTCCCCTTGCCGTAGTCCATGCCCCACTTGGTACGATCTATCTTGAATTTGCCAGCCATTTTCAGTTGATCTTCACCAACTTCGAGTTCGACGGGAATCTTGACTTCGACCTCTTTGTCCAGCATCTTCAGCTTGCCGGTAATCGTGGCTTTGGGATCCTCGCCCTTGGGCTCAATCTTCGTCGACTTGAACGTCGCTTTAGGATACTTTCTGACGTCGAAGAAGTCAGGATTCTTCAGGTGAGCGGTCAGTTTGTCATTGTCAGAAAACAGACTTTCGGTTTTGATTTCAATGTTGATCGAGCTCTTTTCGGCTTCTTCCCAATCCGCTTTGGCATCGATCTCGAATTTCTTGAAACCACCCTCGTGCTTTGTGCCGTCCGGCTTGCTGCCAACAAATGTGATCTTGCATTTGTCCAAGTCGGCTTTCAGGTCTTCGGCGGCCGTAGCCGTGCCGGTCAACATGAGAGCGCTGACAACAGCGACACAGCAGGAGATTGCAAGTTTACGCATAGGTTTTGTTCCTCGCGAGAAGGGATCGAATCTGAAGCGACTCATTGTAAGCCATCTCGACGACCAACATAGACCTGTGCAATCTGCAACCCGCCGGAAAATGCCACCACACATGCCTTAGCCTACAGGACAGAATCACATGTCTTCTTCCGACAGCTCAATTTGTCCCAAAATCAGCGCCTTTCCAAAGTGTTATCTGGAGACCATCGCTGGCGAGCGCACGATGACCGTGTTCGAGTGGATCGAGCAAGCGCGGCAATTGGACGCAGACGGGCTGGAGATGTACGAGGGTTTTTTCCTGAATCTGGAAGACAGTTATCTTGACGAAGTGGCAGCGGCCATTCGCGAAGCCGGTTTTGAAATGCCGATGCTGTGCTGCTCACCAGACTTTACCGCACCGGACTCCGCAACTCGCCAGCAAGCGGTCGACTACCAGCAGCAGATGATTCGCGTGGCTCGTCGGCTGGGAGGTCCCGGAGTCGTCTGTCGCGTGCTCAGTGGCCAACGCTGGCCGCAAGTCACTCGCGAGCAAGGTCTCGAATACGCCAGCCAAGGGATCTTGGCTTGCTTGCCGGCAGCCGAAGAAGCCGACGTCATCTTAGGATTGGAGAATCACTATAAAGACGGTTTTTGGCAATACGCCGAATTCGCGCAGAAGATGGACGTCTTTCTGGAGCTGCTCGAGCGGATTCCCAATACCGCCAGTTTTGGAGTCCAATATGATCCAAGCAATGCGGTCGTGGCCGGGGACGACCCGGTGGAGTTGCTGAGGTGTGTGTCGCAGCGCGTGGTCAGCATGCATGCCAGCGATCGCTTCTTGGTGGACGGAGCGTCTCTCGAAGATTTGCGGCAGGCCGAGGGCTCGACGGGCTATGCCGAGATTTTACAACACGGTGTAACCGGGCAGGGCATCAACGACTACGACGCGATCTTTCGCATCCTGAGCGATGTCAAGTATTCCGGCTGGATCTCCATCGAAGACGGCATGCATGGCATGCAAGAAATGGCTGACTCGCTCGCCTTCCTAAGAAAATCAGTGGCCCGCTACTGGTCGAACAACTAAATGCCAACCACGCGGGCGAAGGCCATTGTTGAGTGTGACCGCGGTATTCGGGAACGCCCGCCCGGCTTGTGCTGTGCAGTACGCGGATCAGACGGTGATCTCGTAGCCCTTTCGCTGCTGGCGAGCGATGAAGCTATTGGCTTGCTGGTCGCCTCCAAAGGTCTCGGTTTTGGGATCGTAGGTCACCGGGCGGTCCAAACGCAACGCCACGTTGACGGCGTGACACACGTTCAGCATCCGGTTGTGGGACTGAACGTCCGAGGCCGGCTGCTTGCGAGACTTGATGCACTCCATGAAGTTCTTCATGTGGTAGCCCTCGTCACCGAAGCCATCCAACGAGGCTGTCGTTGGCTCATCGTAGACCCCTGCAATCGCTCCTTCGGGCAGTGGATTGTCGGCCAATTGCTCCACTGGCTTGCCGACAATCTTGCCGCGGTTGACCAAGAACCGGCCTCGACTACCTTCGAACATGATGCCGTTTTCGAATCCCAGGTCGGGAGCCGTGTCACGCACGTGCATCTCGATACCGTCCTGGAACGTGCACTGGACCTTGAATGTCAACGCGCAATTGAATTGATCATCCTTGGTCGGATAACCGTCTTTGAATGCCACTGGGTGCTTGGATTCCAGCGGGTCGATCTTAATGGTCCCGATATCCGTGCCCAACTTGTCCAAGGCCCACATAGCAATGTCCACATGGTGGGCCCCCCAATCGGTCAGCTTGCCGCCAGAATATTCGTAGAACCAGCGGTAGTAACGATGTGCTCGGCTAAAGGGAAATCCGGCTCCCCAGCCTTGATCGTCGACAATTTCGTTGGCCGCACGATAGTCGACCATCGGGCATTGCCCCAACCACTTTTCCCAATTCAACGATTTCGGAGGATCGACCTTTGGAAGCACGCCGCTTTCCCGCGAACCGCCAATGCAAACTGTTACTCGCTTGACTTGCCCAATGCGCTGATCGCGAATCATGGCCACGGCTTGAGCAAAGCGTTGCCCGAACTCTGTTCGCTGCTGGGTTCCCACCTGCATGACACGTCCCGACTTCTCGAGAGCCTGGACAATCTGCTGGCCTTCTCGAATGGTCAGTGTCAATGGCTTCTCGCAGTAAACGTCCTTACCGGCCGCCAACGCGTCGCAGACCATCTTGGTATGCCAGTGGTCCACCGAGCCAATTACGATGACATCCACGTCTTTGCGGTCCAGCAAATGGCGGTAGTCTTCATGGACGCCGATATTCAGCGGCAGATTCTTGGCTCGGTGAATATCGATCGCCGCTTGCTGGGCGCGCCCCAGTTGCACAAAGTCGACATCGGCGATTCCGGCACAAGGTCCAAAGCTGAGCGCCTGCTTGCAGTGGTAGGTGTGGTAGCGAATGCCCGCTCCAATGAACCCAACGACGGGCTGCTCGCTGGGAGTGGAAAAAGTACTGCCGTAGCTCTCCTTGGTTCGCAGGCCTGTTCCTAGATAGGCGCCCGCCGACAGGGCCACAGAGGACTGCAAAAACCGACGACGCGAAGCTTGAGTGTTCATCACTGTTGAATCCGGAAATTGAGCGAGATCAGATTGTTGGTTGGTTTGGTAGACAAGTTCAAGCCATCGGGCCCAGGACGACAGTTGCCACTATTTGTTCGGCCGTCTCCAGTCGAAACGACCGGCTGAGGTGTGTTGTAGAAGGTGCATCAATCGCTGGCACAGAGGCTTCACATGCGCGGCATGCCACGAACCTGTATGGTGCGTCAGCAGTGGTCCAGGCCGCGTTTCGTTCAACGCTGTAGATCCTAACCCAAGGCTGCGAACATCGGAAGACAACCCGCCTCAAACCGGCCATAATGCTGGTTGCGGCCCCGCCCAAAGTCGGTATCGGGCTCCATTGTCTGGCGTCTGATTTACGGCAGCTTGACTAGAGTTGTTGGGGAGCTGCGGGCGCTGATCGGAAGTTTGCCGCGTACGCGACTGATCCTTTTTGGATCGCGACGCAATCGACACGCCGGCTGAGCACCCCTATGCCAGCGTGCTCGCTAGCGCAAACCAGATCGCCTGACCTGAGTACCCGTTGAAGACGAGGGACGAATGTGGTGGCTTTTTACAAAGAAGGTTCAACGTCATCGCGAGATTTTGCCGGGCGAAAGTGTTTTGCATGCATGCTATGGGCTCGGTTCCAAGCTGGTGCAGTTGGCGAATCGCACCGTCTCACCGACGAAATCAACGTGGACTGTTCCCCGATCGACCGATGGATTCGCCGCAGCCATTGATGGGAATGGCGTCGTTGCGCTAACCAACGTGCGGCTTTGTTTCTTCCCGAAGACATTCGCTTTTGGGACGCCCAAGACGATGAAAGCCCACTGGCCCCTTGAACTCGTTCAAAGCATTTCGCACGCCAACCACCAACTGCAAATTGTCTTCGTGGATGGTTCCGTGGCAGAACTTCATGTCCCTGCTTCACAGTCGCCCAAGAAATTGGTCGCCGCCTTCGTCGCCATTTCGGACAACGGTGGATAACCGTGCAAATCGGAGCTTGCGTGTGACCCGACAAACTGAATCGCACCTGTATGCCTTCCGTTTCCAACCGTCCTTTCTAAGCCGCAAAACGCTCACGCTCAGTTGCAATTTAGTTGCATCTGTAGTTTAATGCGCAAGCGGTTTGCGAGATGTCCATGAAGGCATAAGCAGCCCATTTAGCCGGCGTTATCCAGCGTCGAATGCAGTCCGGCGACCGCTATTTTCGAGGCCGACCAGGATCAAACATGAGCCAAGTTCAATTGCCGGAATCTCAGGGCCGCTTGCCAGTCACCGTGTTGAGCGGATTCTTGGGAGCTGGAAAAACGACCCTTCTCAATCACATGCTGGCCAATCGCGAAGGTCTACGGGTCGCGGTCATTGTGAATGACATGAGTGAGGTCAACATTGATGCAGGACTTGTGCGCGACGGCGGAGCCGATCTCTCACGGACTGAAGAGCAGTTGGTCGAGATGACGAATGGTTGCATTTGCTGTACGCTTCGCGAAGACCTGCTGGTTGAAGTCGCGCGGTTGGCCCGGGCCAACAAATTTGATTACTTGCTGATCGAGTCCACCGGAATTAGTGAGCCCTTGCCGGTGGCTGAGACATTCACGTTTGAAGATGAGCAGGGAAATAGTCTCTCTCAGCTCGCCGACCTGGATACAATGGTGACGATCGTCGACGCGGGCAACTTCATGACGGACTTTGGTTCCTGGGACGACTTGTCGGACCGTCGTATTGGGCTCGACGAAAACGACGATCGCAACATCGTCGACTTGCTGGTCGATCAGGTTGAATTTGCCAATGTTGTCATCATCAACAAAACCGACCTGGTCACCCCTTATGAGCTCGAGCAACTCGACCGGATCGTACGGCGTCTCAATCCCGGAGCTCAAATCCTACATTCAACGGAAAGCCGGGTCCCGCTCTCCGAGATCCTTGGCACGGGACGATTCAAGCTCTCTGAAGCGGAAGCCATGCCCCAGTGGCTGGCTGTGCCGCGGGGCGAAGAAGAGACGGAGACAGAAGAGTATGGTATTTCGAGTTTTGTTTACCGACGCGAGCGCCCGTTCCATCCCAAGCGCTTGTCTGATGCGATCAGTGAGGAATTGGATGAGGGACTGCTGGCGGGAGTGCTCCGGAGCAAGGGTTTGATGTGGATCGCATCTCGCCATGACTGGGCATACGACTGGTCGCAGGCGGGTTGTTCGATTCGCATGGAGCCGGCCGGTTATTGGTGGGCTGCAGCACCCGAGGAGGAGTGGCCCAACGACCAAGAAGAGATCATGGAGATTCGCTCTCGTTTCCGTGGAGATCATGGAGACCGGCATCAAGAGCTAGTGTTTATCGGCCAAGGGCTGGATCAGCAACGTGTCGAGAGTACGCTGGATCGCTGTCTGCTGACCGATCTCGAGTTTGTTCAGGGCCCGCGAGCATGGTCATCGTTCGAAGATCCACTTCCTCGAGTTGAACTCGAAGCCGAGGAGATAGCCTAATGCAAGCTACAGCGAATACGCGAACCTATGACGTCGTCGTGGTTGGTGGTGGCGCCGCCGGAGTTGGAGTGTCCGTTACCCTCCGACACGCGGGCATCGAAAACTTCTTGATTCTCGATCGCCAAACGGTCGGCGCGTCTTTCGCGTCATGGCCGGCGGAAACTCGATTCATTACGCCTTCATTCCCGACCAACTCGATCGGGATGCTCGATCTGAATTCGATCGCCATTGGCGTCTCGCCCGCGTTTAGCCTAGAGGTTGAGCATCCTACCGGAGCCGAGTACGCGGCGCATTTGCGGGGTGTCGCGGCGTTGTTCGAGCTGCCAGTACGGGAAAACACTGATGTGTTGCGAGTTACTAAAGTCGGCGAGGACTTTCGCATCGATACGGCGGAAGACACCTTGCGTGCCAAGCACGTCATCTGGGCCGCAGGTGAATTTCAGTACCCGCGTTTGAATGGGTTTGTCGGCAGCGAACTTTGCCGTCATACCGCGACAATCGACAGTTATGAGGGCATGGAAGGAGATGACTTCATCATCATCGGTGGCTACGAAAGTGGTATCGATGCCGCCTACCACTTGGCACGCAATGGCAAACGTGTGAAGTTGTTTGAAAGAGGCTGCCCTTGGAAGGACGAAAGCTCGGATCCGAGCATCGTGCTGTCTACGTATTCACTGGAACGCATGCGCGAAGACTTGTTTTCGGCTCACGTGGAGCTGTTTCCGCTAACATCGGTCAATTCAGTTGTGCGCGCGGATGACAAGTATGATGTCGCCACCGGGGACGGAGGCAAGTTCCGTACCGAAGTTCCACCGCTCTTGGCGGGAGGCTTTGACGGGAGCGTCAAATTGGTTGGTGATTTGTTCGAACGGCGCGAAGATGGCTTTCCTTTGCTGAACGAACATGATGAATCCACGATCGTGCCAGGGATGTTTCTGTGCGGTCCCGCCGTTCGCCATGATGCTCACGTCTTTTGCTTTATTTACAAGTACCGTCAGCGTTTCGCCGTCGTGGCCAAAGCAATCGCAACGTCGCTGGGCCTACCAGCGGAAGAATTGGAAATGTATCGCCAGTGGGGCATGTATCTGGATGACCTTTCTTGCTGCGGCGAGGAATGCGCTACGTGCTAACACCACATGGCGAAGTTGCCCCAGAAAGAGCATAAACGATGTCAGAATCAACGCTCCAAAGCGATTCAATGATGATTGATGATCCCGCATTGTCCGAAAGTGCGAAAACAAGCCGATTGGCGCGAGCCTTACGTATCGAGTGGCTGGGTCAGACCGTGGCCAGCCTCTGCTGGATTGCGAGCGTCTTTACCTATGGAATCAGCTCCACTGGCGATTGGTTGCAACTAGCCGCCGCGTCCGCTTGGTTGTTGGCGAACATTGCGTCTCTGTTGCAGGCCGAGTCCCCTTAACATGCGGTAGCTGTTGACAACCGGTGGATTTTTGAATTGAAGGTGGCTTTTTAAATTGAACCTGAACCGGAATCTGATCACAAGAGATTGAAGTTTTTGTTTCGTTCTTGGGAGCCTGATGTTGATTTCGCGAAAGCAAGTTGCGCTCAGCTTGGTTGTGTTCGGCACTTTCGCTGTAATCGGTTGTCATGTCGGAGAAACGGAGCCGACGAACACGACATCGGTCAATAGTAGTGAAGTCGTCGGCGAGGAGTCGGTGGAGCCGGTTTCCACACCGTTCACGCCCGCGATGGGTGACGACGGCGAGTTTCAGCTTGTTGCTCTGAGCCTGCCGAATATGTGCTGCGAAGGTTGTGCGCAGTCAGTCCGAGAAGCCTTGACCGAGGTTGAAGGCATTTCTCACCTAGAAGCGGATGCCTCGACGAAAAGTGCGCGGTTTCAGGCGACCAGGGACGTTGACGTAGGCCACGTGTTGGATGAGCTATCCAAAACTAATCAACATATCCGCGGATGGTCGCGAGGTGTAGCGACCGCTGAAGCTGGCGACGAAGCCGCCAAAGCTTCGGAGACATCTTCCACGTGAGTATAGGCGGCGATGCGTCTGAGAGACTTGGGCCTGAATGCGATCAAGAGCGCATTGACCGAGCCGTTTGTTTGTTGAGCCAGCAGATTTGGTGCTGGGGACGAGATATTTTGCGTCCCGAGGGGAACTGGCTGCTTAACCTTGGCTTCAGCCGCGTCCGGCCGCCCGCCGAACGCGAGAACTGTTCCAGCTTGTACACTCTGAATTTGCCGGGCGGAAGGTGTGTGGTGCTCCGAGCATTCGGCGTGTTCTATGGAGCTCGTCAACTGGGAGGCGTCTACGTAGCTCGCTACAAGTTTCAGCCTCGCTACACGAATTGTGCCACGCTCAAGTCACCACCCTGGAAGGCGGAAGACCTCCCCAAACTTCGTCGGCCGACCAGCATGCAACGAAACAGCTGCGTCTCCTTGACGCTGGAATTGATTGATTGGATACGAGACTACGAGGTGAACATCGCTGACTGTTTGGGGCTCGAGTACCGCCGATCGACGTTAACCGAATGGGACGACGGGACCAGACCAGTGGTTCCAGCGGAAGAAGTCGCGTCCGCGTGGCGAGAACTGTCGCTGCAGGTGGCCGCCAACCCAGAAGCATATCTACTAGGAAAAGTCCATGAATGACGACAGCGTGATCCCCGCTTCCTACGATCAGTGGCGACACTGTATTGAGGTGCTCGGCAGAATTAGGCTGACGCCGACGTACATCAAAGAGCGTTTGACCGAGCTGCAAGATGACAAGCACGTCGCGACCAAGGAGTTCGCAAAGCTATACGGGGACGATCATCTTAAGCGAACCATTGGTTGGTTCCGGCGAGCAGCAGACGAAATATCTTGAGAACCCCGAAGCCGAAATCATGTCGGAAACTGATCAAGACACATCAGGGAGTCTGCGCCGCACGTATCGCGCGCGTGCAGGTCAGGGCTGGTGCGTACCTCGTCCGGTTCACCGGTTTGGTGGCCGCTTGATGGAACAACAGGTCTGGTGCTGGGGGCGGGACGTTGAACGCACCTCTGGGAATCTG
>JANQOL010000615.1 GCA_028289675.1 Pirellulaceae bacterium | reverse complement strand
CATCGACTCAAAATCGAGGCAACAAAGTCGGGTACGACAACGGTCTTTCTTTGGAATGAGGATGAGCCTGACAACCTCATTCAGTTTAAGGTTGCAGTTGTTGCCGATACTCGGCAACTCTCGCGCAAGTTGGCCCAGCTTTTTCCTGCGCTTTCAATTGAGGTACATAGTGTCAATGGCGCGTTACTATTGCGAGGCAGCGTGCGGAACGCAGAGCAAGTTGCACAAATCGGCGAGATTGCCGAGCAGTACGCACCATCGATACTCAATCATCTGGTGGTTGATCGTTCGCAGACGAAAATGTCGGATCAAGCCATGCAGGCCGCGGGCGAGTTAGGCGTGCTGGGACTGCCTCTTGGACCGAAGCATCCGTCAATCGCTCGGCGACAACAACAGTTGAAAGCGTTGCAACCACAGGACAAGCATAGCGGTCTATCGAAGATGCCGAGCTCGAAAAACGGCGAAACGGTACCGAACGCGCGGAACGATCGTCCACGCTTGCTTAACGAAATCCGCTTGCTGCGGCAGGATGTGAAACGTCTGATAGAGCTATTGGAAGACAAAATCGACAAGGATGCGACTTCGCGAGTTGAGCCGGCAACTCGGACTAGAGTTCCGGTCGAAGGAGTGACCAAAAGCGGTGCAGGAACCTACTTTGGGCAGCGCGCGGCTGGGAATGAGCGAAGCGAAACCCTAGCAAAAACGCATCTGGGGACTCACGTCTTTCGCCCCCAGCCACCCGCTCAACCTCAGCCAGCCGCTCAACCTCAGCCAGCCGCGCCGACTTCTGGACTTCTGATTGGCACGGCCGCTACTGAAATCATGCCGGAGCTATGGAACCTCTCTCTGGAAAATGCACTCTCCCTCGCATTGAAAAATCACAACAAATCACCAACTTCCGCGACTACAACAAAGGCATACCCACACTACAAAAGGCGTGGACCAAGAGACCTTCAGGCCAGTGCCTTACGCAACAACCCTGAACAGTTCTGGGAGCCTGAATCAGGAAACAATCGTATCGTCCTTGCCAGGACAAGTTCTGATGTGTCACTGGCCGATTTTGAGATACAGGTTTCGAACACTGTCAATGACATCGAGTCGAAGTACTGGAGCCTGTGGTCGGAACATCAAAAGCTATCAGCCATCAATACCGCTCGCGAACGACTACTCGAAATATGGCGAGAAGAAACTGCGAAGTCTTCCAAAGACACGTCCGTAGTTCAATCCATTTGCCAAGATTATTTTAAGCTGAAGCAATCATACGAAACGGTGCTCAAGGACATGTATGCCGATGAATTGGCGTTGCGTTCGGCGCTGAGCATACCCGCCCAGAACGGTCGCCTTATTCGGCCCACGGACACGCCACGTACAGACAGAGTCGAGTTCGATGGGGACAAACTACTGACCGAAGTATTGAAATCTCATCCCAATCTGCGCCAAAGCAGACGGCGCATCACACAACTAGAATTTCAGCTCGTAGTTGCGAAAGCCAAATCAAACGCCGCTTTCCCTTCGAAACCTAGATTCGACGCATCAGTTGGATATGAGTTCAAAGCACCCGTTGGGCAGGGAAACAACCTTGCGGCCGTTCGGCACCTCGAACTGAGTTTAGCGCGCGAGCGGGCAATCTTGAAAGAAACGGAGTTGGAGGTAACGGAACATTGCGCAAGGGCGATTCGAGACCTAGAGTCCGCGTACGCTCAATTGGATAGCACTCGGCGGCGGCGAGACGAAAAACGTGAATACCTGGCAGAGGCGAAAGCACGCTTGCTCGAATCCGGTGTGGATCGGGCGGCAGCTGCAAAGGCGATCTTGGTCTGGCTGGGGGGTGAAACGGACTATCTTCATGCGATCGCGCGGTATGCAAGTGCAACCAAGGATGTTCACTTTGCAAAGGGATCACTACTGAAGTATCGCCGGATCACAATCGACGATAAGAACTCCCAAACGCCAGAAACTTCAGACACATCACGCGGCTCGACGTCCGCACGTGACGGAAAAACGACATCAGAGAACTTCGTGGTCCAAGCGACGTCACAGCGAATTGCTGAGTCAATTGTCTTGAAAGCAGAGAACCTTCGTCGTGAATTGGCCGTGCAGTGGCTCGGCAAAGAACTGCCGCGATGGTCGCAGCGGTGTCAAATCGATGTTCAAGTTGGTAGCACGCTGGGGGCTGGCGGATCAACGTCGTTTCGATTTACCCGCGTTCATAAAGAGCCAATAGGCTGGGACATGAAAATTCAAGGGCCAGCCGACAAGCTTGAATCAGTGTTGGCTCACGAAGTCATGCACACCATTCTAGCGACACGCTTCATGCGCCCACTACCAAGATGGATTGACGAAGGGATTTGCCTCGCAGTCGAGTCGTCCGACGAGCAGGTGAAAATGGACAAGTTGATAGTACAATTCAAGGCTGCTCAACGATTGCTGCCACTTGTTGAATTGCTTGATTCAACAGACTACCCATCAGACATGATGGCTATGTCCGCCCAAGGCAGATCGATGACAAAATTCCTGATCGATCGTGGCGGCCGAAAAAAGTTGCTGCGTTTCATCGAGGATGCTTTGCAATCGAGTTCATGGAGCAAGTCGCTCGAGACGCACTATGAATTCTCAACACCGCTGGACTTCGAACGCGCGTGGAAGGCGAGTCTATAGGTCCAACGCTCGGAAGTTACGCCTTCTGGTTGTCGCTAAACACCACCCGGCAGTTTGCCATTGCCCTTTTCTTCTGGAGTGATCCTCGGTCACGGTCGTCTTGCGGGCTGCCCCATTGCAATGGGAACATGCTACAAGGAAGATGCCAAATGCCTCCCGTGACTCGCAATATTTTGAAGTTGCGTTGAGGTGTTTTTGAGCACACACCATTGAACGCTGGGTATACTGCTTTAAGACGCATCCTCAACGATTTGGTGTTGTTCAAGTGTCAGTTCTTACCTGCGGTGGGATAGGAATAGGAGCGAAATCTCCCGATGAGTAATCGCAAGAGTGCCTCCGTTCGAGGCGCGATCAGTTGGCAATGGACGGTAGTCCTCTCCATTCTCGTAGTCGCCAGCGCACTGTTGTGGCGACAAGTTAACACGCGAAATGATGTCGAAGATCCCCTCTCGCGAACTCGCGCATTGATTATTCAAAAAATTGGATCGTTGGAGGCGTACAAC
>JANQOL010000614.1 GCA_028289675.1 Pirellulaceae bacterium | reverse complement strand
ATCGGCGAATACGCTGATCCGCTTCCCCTGGTCTTGGCAAGTGAACATCACGCTCAACGCGGTTCCGTACTCGGCGGTCGCCAGTCCACCCGCGTTGCAGTGAGTCATCAGCCGCGCGTCCTCAGCGATCAGCTCGGCTCCATGCCGCCCGATAGCGTGGCACATTTGACGATCTTCATCATGGATGGCCTGAGCTTCGGCCAGCAGCGCGTCCACCAGAGAGTCGGGTTCGGCCTCGTGCCGCTGCACGACGTCTCGCATTCGATCGAGGGCCCAAAACAGATTAACCGCCGTAGGCCGGCTGGTCGCCAGGTAGTCGGCTGCCTGCCTCGCAGCCGACACAGCTTCTGTACCGCCACCAGCGGACTGTGACAACACGACTCCATAGGCAGCGGCGATGCCGATAGCTGGCGCTCCGCGTACGCGCAGCATCTTGATGGCTTCCCAAACTGTTGCCACGTCGCGGCATTCAATTACTTGTAACTGTTGTGGCAAAAGTGTTTGGTCGATCAAGCACAAATGGCCTTGATTGCCACCTTCCCAGCGAATGGCCTCGGGAGCGCGCGAAGACACATCGGTGGACATCATTGAGTTCTCCAAAGAGTGATGCGGCTAGTCCGGATACTGCACATATCTTGGCCAGACGCGTGTTTTGGTCAGACAGCACTTAAGTCGTGGAAGGGCATGCCAAATGTCTCGGCGACCGGACGATTCGTGAGGTTTCCATGCATCACATTCGCGGCAGTAGTCAGGCCAGAATGCTGGCGGACGGCCTGTTCGACACCGGACTCAGCCAGCTTCAACACCCACGGCAGCGTAACATTGCACAGTGCAAAGGTGCTGGTGCGGCCAACGGCGCCAGGCATGTTGGTCACGCAATAGTGCAACACGTCCTCAACCATGTACGTCGGATTCTGGTGCGTTGTAGGGCGACTGGTGGCCACGCAACCACCTTGGTCGATCGCCACATCGATGATCACCGACCCGGGCTTCATCAGCCGCAGATCTTCTTGTTGCACCAGATGCGGAGCTTTTGCGCCGGGGATCAAGACGGCCCCCACCAACAGATCCGCCATTTTGATTTGATCGCGGATGGTGTGTCGGTCGCTGAACAACACATTGACGTTGGCTGGCATGATATCGTCCAAGTACCGCAGTCGATCCATGTTGACGTCCAAAATAGCCACATCCGCTTGAAAGCCAGCAGCGATTTTGGCTGCATTGGCGCCCACGACACCGCCCCCAATCACTGTGATGTGAGCCGGGGGGACACCGGGAACGCCTCCCAGTAGGATCCCGCGACCCTGCTGCGGACGTTCCAAGTATTTGGCCCCCTCTTGGATACTCATGCGCCCGGCAACTTCGCTCATCGGCGTCAACAAAGACAACCGCCCCTCGTCGTCCTCGAGAGTTTCATACGCCAGGCAGTTCGCGCCACTGTCGACCATGGCCTGTGTCAGGTCGCGGCTGGCAGCAAAATGAAAGTAAGTGAACAACGTCTGCCCAGCGCGAATACAGCCGAATTCCTCGGGCTGAGGCTCCTTAACTTTGACAATCAGATCGGCCGCAGAATAGACGTCCGCCAGCGACGAAACCAACTCGGCTCCCGCTTGCAAGTATGCGTGGTCTGGCAGTCCGGATCCCAGCCCAGCGCCGGCCTGCATGACAACTCGATGGCTGCGCCGGGTCAGTTCTTCAACGCCGACAGGCAGCATTGCTACGCGGTATTCATCTTGTTTAACTTCCGCGGGGACTCCAACAATCACAGGGCACCTGCCTATCACGTAGAAAGAGAAGAGAAGTCCGAGCGCTGTCGAACAGCATGGCGTACGCCGTGTCGGGCGGGCCGCCAGCTGTCCGGTGATTGTAGTTTGAAATGGACACCTGCGGGAGGCTTCCCCGAGGCGCGGTCAAATAGCTTATGATTTGTGGCACTTCCTCTCTTCACCTGAAAGTCGATGGTCGTCGCATGGTTACCCACGACCCCTATATGCGCACCGACGCAGCCGTTCGAGAACCACCCAGCTCGTTGTGGGAGCGGCTCAAATATGTCGGACCGGGCTTTATTCTGTCAGCTTCGATTGTTGGGTCGGGCGAATTGATCGCTACCACCTTGGTGGGCGCCAAAGCCGGCTTCATCTTGATGTGGTTCATCATCTTTAGCTGTCTCGTCAAGGTCGCGGTTCAGCTTGAGTTTGGGAAGCACGCGATCAGTTCTGGCGAATCCACGATGGCGTCCCTGAACACGTTGCCGGGTCCGCGATTCGGACAAGCCAATTGGTCCATTTGGACCTGGTTGATTTTGATGTTGGCCAAGATGCTGCAAGTGGGTGGGATCCTGGGCGGAGTGGTGATGGCGGTCGTCGAAATTGTTCCCGCTGTTGGGAGCGAAATGGGACTGTTGATCGCTTCATATGTTGTCGCTATCTCCGTCTCGCTGCTGGTCTTTCAGGGCTACTACAAACTGATCGAGAAGGGCTCGCTTGTCATGTTGGGCGGGTTCACGCTGTTTACGCTGGCCTCACTGGTGGCGCTGCAGACCACGGACATGGCCATCACTGGCGGTGAATTGGTGCGCGGCATCACCCCGTCGTTGCCCTCCGAGTCCACTCTGTTGTTGATTGCCATCGGCGCCTTTGGAATCACCGGCGTTGGAGGCGATGAGATCATGGCCTACAACTACTGGCTCATTGAGAAGGGCTATGCTGCTTACGCCGGTCCACGGGACAACTCGGCGGCCTGGGAAGCACGCGCCAAGGGCTGGATTCGCATCATGGTCTGGGACGCGTTGTTGGCCATGGTGGCCTACACGGCGATGACCGTCATGTTCTACTTGCTGGGCGCGGCCGTCCTACATCGTCAGGGACTGGTCCCGGACGGCAAGGAGTTGATCACCACCCTTGGAAACATGTACACCGATTCGCTCGGCCCATGGGCTCGATCGGTATTCGTGCTGGGGGCCGTGGTCGTGTTGTACTCGACTCTATTTGCCGCGCTCGCCGCCTGGACTCGGATGTTCGCAGACGCTTTCGGCCGCATCGGTTGTTACGACTTTCAGGATGCAACGTCTCGTCGCCGGGCCATCGCCGTCGGAGCTTGGGTGATCCCCGCCATCTGGGCGACCCTGTTCCTGGTCCTGGAAGATCCTGCCTACATGGTGATCATCGGCGGGCTCTCCACGGTGGTGATTCTGTTGATCGTGGTTTTGGCGGCGTTGTTCTTTCGCTACCGCCGGCTGGACCCGCGTCTAAAGCCATCGTGGGCCTACGACGCGTGGCTGTGGCTGAGTGCACTCGCCATTTTCGTCGTTGCCGGCTTCGTCATGGTTGAAAAGATCTACAAGCCAGCTGCCGAGTACTTCAGTCCGGCTGCTGTCGAATCCGACGAAGATTAAGAGTGCGCGCTGGCAAAGTCAGCAGCCAATGCGACCGCGGATAGTGGTTGAACAACGTCGCATCCGGTCGATGTAAACTGACCGCTCGCGTCTATTTGTCAGAACCAAACGGATCATCGCCGAATGGGTCATCGGTGCTGCCTGAACCGCCGAACGGATCCGCACCTCCCAAAGGATCGCTGCCGCCAACCGGATTGCCAAACGGGTCTCCACCTGCGGGCGCGTCGCCCGCACCGGCGCCGGAGAAGGGGTCGCCCATAGCCGCTCCGCCGCCGGCATTAAAGTCGAACGGGCTGCCTGTCGACAGCGGGTCCGCAGCCGTCTCCGGCGTGCCTTGGTCGTCTTGCGGCTCTTCCTCGACCGTTTGAACAGCGGTAATCATGGTTGGCAATTGAGCTCCAACCTTGCGCAGACATTGCACACGACCGTTGGCCGAGATGAGATACACTCGATCGTTCAGTTGATTGAGCAGTGGTGTACCCGTGCGAAAGGGTGTTGTGCGTCCGACCAGGCTACCCGTCTGGGCGTCGTAGGCCACAAGCTGTCCAGGTCGGTTGAGGCAAAAGACTTTGCCATCTGCCTTAGCAATCGGTTGTACGATACCGCGGCCGGAATCGATCCAGGTCGCTATCCCTGTCTTGTCATCGATGGATACCAAATTGCCTGCTTCGGAAGCCACCAGCACCTGGTCTCCGACGACCAATGGTGCTGCGGTAATCGTCTGGCCGACACGGTACTCCCAGGCGATCGTTCCGATGCGTTGTTCGACGTTGAACTTGCTGACCAGTCCACCAGCCGTTCCTACATAGAATGCGTTGTTGGCAGCCGCCAGGCTGCCAGTGATCGACGAGTTGGTTTCGTAGCGAATCCAAACCTGGGGACGCTCGCCACCGGCGTAGACGTAGACGAAGCCATCGTCGGACGCAATGGCCGCAAACCGCTGATTCGCCAAACTGACCGTTCGTCCGACCGCTCGGCCTTGCATGACGTAGTTCCAAGGTTTCTTGGTAACGCCAAGTCCGTAGGCCACCACGCGGCCGGTAAAATCAGATACGAATCCGATGTTGTTGCAAACGGCGACGGAGTTGGCGGTCGCGTAGCGTAGCGGCTTCGACAAAATGTGCTTGCCGGTTTTCCAGTCCAGCACATAGAGCCGCTCGCCGTGGATCAGTGTTACGCCGACCGAGGAGACGGCGCCTGGGTGAGCTGGGGCCCGAGTTTGTCCGCAGGGCGCGGCCCAAAGGAGCTTGCCAGATTCGGCATCTAGATTCTGCACCAAGCCGTCAGCGGTGATCAAAACCAGTTTGATGTTGGGGACCGCCACCTCCACAACTTGAAAACCGTCGTTCCTGCCCAGGAATCGCGCTGCCCGTTCCTGAGCCAGTTTCTTGGCTTCCTCGATGCCGATCTGTTGACCCTTGCGGTCCAACATGGAAGCAGCCACACGGATCGTCCTCTCCGGCAACTCGACCACTGCGAACTTGCGTGGATTCGTCGGCTCAGCCCACAGATGCGTCGACACGATGCCACGCCCGGATACAGGCACCTGCACCTGGGCGGTCCAAGCAACCTCCAAGCCCATCTGGCGAGCTTCGGTCTGAGAGACCTGCGCGTGCAGCGTTGAAGGCATCGAGTGGGAAACGGCAAGACAGGCCCAGACAAGGGAGGCGATTCGGTGCCGCATAGTCTCCTCCAGAGACGAGGTTACAAGGTGTTGCGAAGAGAACCACCCGTTCAGGTGGATCCCGAGCGAGTATGGTCGATCCCAGTATAACTGACGGCCGCTGATTTTCAGCAGATATTCCGGCGCCGGGCATCATCGTTTGGCCTGCGGCGGATCGGTTTGCACCGATTGTTGATCTGCAGGATCGGCTTCAAAACCGAATGCCGTCGAGCTTTCCCAAGATGCCAACAGCTGGGCGTGGCTGCACGTCTCTCTGGTAGCGTATTCGTTGAGCTGCGTTTGTCCTCGCTTGTTTGACGTTCTTATCTGTTTTGACACTGCTTGTTTGCGCCTGTTTAGCAGTTAGCCGTAGGCGGATTTGGCCTTCGAATCCGCAGGTCTGCACATCTTCGCATTTTCCGCTCGATTGCCACACAAGCGCGGTCAAGGGGACACACATGTGCATGGTCCCGGGGACACACATGCTCGGATACACGGTTCAGGGGACACACATGCTCGGACGCATTCCCGGCAACGCCCGAGCATCATTTACTTTTGCCTTGGCTTGTCCTCGACGAGATGGGTAACCACCAGCGTTCCCCAACTGCTGCTCCTGTGTCCCCAACTGCGTCTGGGGCTCAACATGTATGTCCCCGCGCGGGGCTCGGACCTGACCGGAATCTCGCAAAAATGCAAGCATTTCTCATGGGCACAAAAGAAATATGGGTGTCCCCGAAGAGACCTCGAAAACTGTGTGTCCCCGTCCAACTTGGAGTTCCGGCTATTTTTCGCAACGCCTCTTGTCAAAATAAATGCTCGGCACTAAGGTTCTTACAAACGGTGCTGGAACCTCACACTCACTGCGGCTTTCGACCTCCATATGCAGCCTCCCCTGGACGAACCCATTCGACCAATCGACCAGACAGTCCTAGAACTGTTGCGCCGTAGCTCCGCTCTTTCGGGTGGTAAGGAAGGTCAGGTTAGCGAGAATGGTGTTGTTCACCAGGGAATGACGGTTACGGAGTTAATCGAAGAACTGCAGGTGACAGCCACTGCCGTACGGCAACGCCTTGAGCGGCTGGTCGAAATGGAGTTGGTGCAGCGGAACAAAGAAAGCGTCGGCCGTGGTCGACCACTTTATCGCTACTGCCTGACCACGACCGGCATGCGGTACGCAGCGGCCAGCTACGGCGATTTGGCAACTGCTTTGTGGCAAGAGGTGATGGAGTTGCCTAATCCTCAGCAACGAACTCGTTTGCTGCGGCGGGTTGCCCGGCGGATGGGGGATGGGCTGAAGGAGTCTGTTCCGGATTCAGACGACATTGCAGTTCGACTGGCGGCCACCGCCGCCGCGCTGGGGCGTCGAAAGATGACGGTCGCCGTGAACGATTCGGATCCACTTCCGATCCTTGAGATGCATACATGCCCATACCCAGAACTGATTGAAAACGACGAGAATCGACAGCTGTGTGAGATGGAGCAGGAAATGCTCAGTCAGGCTGTCGGCCAGGCCGTTCAATTGGACTGCTGTCGCTTGGACGGACATCAGCATTGCCAGTTTCGTCCCGTCTCCACGAATTCTGCTCAGTAACATCAACCACGTTTGTTTCGAAAGATAAAGTCAACGACATGACGCACGTGTTGAAAATCGAAAATCTGCATGTCTCCGTAAACGGCAAGTCCATTTTGCGGGGCGTGAATCTGACAATGAACCACGGTGAAACCCATGCCCTGATGGGTCCCAACGGATCTGGCAAGAGCACTCTAGGGCTGGTGATTGCCGGACATCCCGGTTACGAAGTCACGGAGGGTAGTATTACCCTGGATGACCAGGACATCTTGGACTTAGAGGCTGATGGCCGCGCTCGAGCGGGTATCTTCATGGCGTTCCAACGTCCCATCAGTGTGCCCGGCGTTAAGATGGCCGACTTCCTGCGGCACGCGACTACCAACGTCCGGCGGCCCGACCGCAAGGAAGGTGAAGAGCTGATCGCCATGCGAGAGTTCCGCAAAGAGCTGAAGCAGAAAATGGAGCAGCTCCGGATGGATCCAGAATTCGCACGGCGTTATGTCAATGACGGCTTCTCCGGTGGTGAAATGAAGCGTGCCGAGATCTTGCAACTGGCCATGCTGCAGCCAAAGTTCGCGATTCTGGACGAGACCGACAGCGGTCTGGACGCGGATGCAGTCCGGCTAGCCAGTTCTAGCATTGCCGAAATCGGCCGCGAGAAGATGGGGCTGTTGATCATCACGCACCACGACAAGCTGCTCGAACACAATCCACCGGAGTTCACTCACGTCATGCTAGGCGGGCGAATCGTTGAAACTGGCGGTGTCGATCTGGCTCAGGAATTGCATTCCCAAGGTTACGACCGTATTCGACAAGCTCACCCAGACGCTGAGCGTGCGAATCAGGAAATGACCAGTGATGACCAGGCGGAATTGGCCGTAGGCTAGTTCACCTCGAACAAGTCACACAATCTTTGAACATCTCACAATATTGAACATCTCAGTGCAAAGCGATACCACGATGGCAACGGACCTTGGGATAGATCAGAGCCAAGAAATTGGCGATATCAACAAGTACAATTTTCGCACCGAAAGTCAGGCGGTCTTCAAGGCTCGCAAAGGGCTGGACGAAGAGATCGTGCGTCAGATTTCGGAGATGAAGAACGAGCCGGAGTGGATGCTCGATTTCCGCCTCCGCTCGTTGGAGATATTCAACGCCAAGCCGATGCCTTCCTGGGGCGGTGAGATCGATATCGATTTCCAGGACATCTATTACTACCTCAAGCCCTCCGATGGCCAGGAGAAGTCCTGGGACGATGTTCCTCAGGAAATCAAAGACACCTTCGACAAACTGGGCATCCCCGAAGCGGAGAAGAAATTCCTGGCCGGTGTCAAGGCTCAGTTCGAGAGCGAAGTTGTTTATGGCTCGCTCAAGGAAGATTTGGCCAAGCAAGGTGTTGTGTTCCTCGACACGGACACTGCCGTTCGCGAATATCCGGATTTAGTGCGTGAGCATTTTGGCAAAGTCATTCCGCCGTCGGACAACAAGTTCGCCGCCTTGAATTCCGCAGTCTGGTCCGGTGGTTCGTTTATCTATGTGCCACCTGGAGTCCACATTGAATTTCCGCTTCAAGCCTACTTCCGGATCAACGCCGAAAATATGGGGCAGTTTGAACGGACGCTGATCATTGTCGACGAAGGTGCCTCGGTGCACTACGTCGAAGGCTGTACCGCCCCGATGTACAGCAGCGAGAGTCTGCACTCCGCGGTTGTCGAAGTGGTTTGCAAGCGTGGAAGCCGTTGCCGCTACACCACGATTCAGAACTGGGCAAACAACATTTACAACCTGGTCACCAAACGGGCGATGGCTTACGGTGACGCCACCATGGAATGGGTGGACGGGAATTTGGGCAGCAAACTCACGATGAAGTATCCGGCCGTCTACATGATGGAACCGGGTGCCCGCGGAGAAATCTTGTCCATTGCCTTCGCCAGCCAAGGTCAGCATCAAGACGCGGGAGCCAAACTGGTCCACGCGGCTCCCCATACCACTGGGCAAATTGTTAGCAAGTCCATCAGCAAGAACGGTGGCCGCAGCAGCTACCGCGGTCTGGTGCGAGTCGAAAAAGATGCCAAGCACAGCAAGTGCAACGTGGTGTGCGATGCGTTGATTCTGGATCCGCAGAGCCGCTCTGACACCTATCCCTACATCGAGATTCTGGATCAAGACGTCAGCATCGGACACGAAGCCAGCGTTTCGAGAATTGGCGAAGAACAACTGTTCTACCTGATGAGCCGCGGCCTGTCGGAGTCGGAGGCGAGCACCATGATCGTCAATGGGTTCATCGAGCCTTTGGTCAAGGAATTGCCCATGGAATATGCCGTTGAAATGAACCGCTTGATCCAACTGCAAATGGAAGGTTCGGTGGGCTAACACCTCACGACAAGCCCCACGCTCGCAATACCTTCCGCCAAAACCACCGTTCAAAATCCGTCCATGACTACTTCACACGTTGAATCAGAAATCTGTCAATTTGATGCATCTGGGTTTGAGCACTTCGTTGAGGGCTCGCAGGAACCCGACTGGTTGACTCAGCATCGTCGGCAAGCCTGGCGCACCTTTGAATCCACTGCCTGGCCAGATCGCAAGCAGGAAGATTGGGCTCGTAGTGATTTGCGTGGGTTCAAGCTAGATCACTACGGCCTGCCTACCGGGTTGCCATCCGGTCCGGATTCGCTGTCCGACGCGAACATTCCGTGCTGGCTCGCGGACGGTGTGCAGCCTGCGGGCTATGTCCATACCTTGAACGGTTGTGTGGTCAAAGAAGAACTCGACACAAAACTAGCCAGCCAAGGCGTGCTGTTCGGAGATTTGCGGCGATTGGCCAGCGAAGCGTCCGACGTCATCCAAGCCCACCTCCACAGTATTGTCCAACCCGACCAAAATCGGTTTGCGGCTCTACAAGCGGCTACCTGGAACGCGGGGCAACTGCTCTTCGTGCCTCGCGGAGTGCGGGTTGAGCAACCACTGTACGTGGCCGCCGGATTAACCCACGAAGCATGTGACACCGCCCACACCTTGATCGTTTTGGAAGAAGGCGCGGAAGCAACATTCCTCTACGAAGGGAACAGCGAGTCTGCGGGTGCTAAAGGGCTGCATCTGGGCGGAGTGGAAATTGTCGTGAAGCCTGGCGCGCACTTGCGGTACGTCAATCTTCAGGATTGGGGACGCGGTGTCTGGAATTTCGCGCATCACCGGGCCACCGTGGATCGGGATGCTTCGCTGCAGTGGACCGTCGCTGCGTTGGGTAGTCGCTTCTCCCAAGTCGGGCAACAAGTTTCACTAGTCGGTGAGGGCGCCCATAGTCAAGTTAATGGCGTGCTGTTCACGCAAGGCAAACAGCATTTGGTTTACAACACGCTGCAACATCACGAAGCGCCCCACTGTCGCAGTGATTTCTTGTACAAAGCCGCCCTGCAAGACAAATCCAGAACGGTCTGGAGAGGTATGATCGGTGTCGATCCGGAGGCTCAAAAGACGGACGGCTACCAGCGGAATGACAATCTGTTGCTAAGTGATCAAGCGCGGGCCGACTCCATTCCTGGACTGGAGATCTTGGCCGATGACGTACGCTGCACACACGGCAGCACGTCTGGCAAAGTGGACGAAGAGCTGATCTTCTACGCCCAAAGTCGAGGCTTCACCCGCAAAGAAGCCGTGCGCATGATTGTGACCGGCTTCTTCCAACAGATATTCGATCGCATCACCATCGAGAGCGTTCGGGAAGCGCTCGGCCTGTCGATCGCACGACAGGTTCGAGAATACTCTTAGCGGGTTGCAGTTGACGGCAGCTGGGTGCCATTGACAACACCTTCCGCAGCTCTTGTAGGTACGAATGAGCGATTTTCAAGTTGTAGCGCAGACCAAAGACGTTCCCGAATCCGGCAAGCTGTGCCTGGAGGTCGACGATCGGTTCGTTGTCATCATCCGTGTCGGCGACAGTTACTTCTGCGTCGATGACGTCTGCACGCACGACGGAGGGCCACTGGGAGAGGGCGAATTGCGGGACTTTTGTCTAGTCTGCCCTCGGCACGGCGCCGAGTTTGATGTTCGCACCGGTGAAGCTGTGACCATGCCAGCCACTGAACCCACCGCTTCTCACCAGGTGAAAGTGGATGGTGATGATATCCTGATTAAGCTTGCCAGCTGAACATCTGCGGCGAAAAGCGAAGAAACGCTCGACTGCAGACCGAATCTGGGTTTGAAGACCATCTCTTAGACCGGGGCGAGCAGATCTTCCAGATTTCGTTGCTCGTCCGCTGTGCACAAACCGGTAAACTGCACGCCGTAGGTATAGAGAGTCTTGTCTTGCCCGCGGAACGAAGTGAGCACAGACGACTCACCACGAACCGTTCTGGCCTTGAAGAATTGCTCCTTCAGTCCCGGCAGCATGACACGCAGAATCAAGTCGCCGTTGCTTAACTCTTGCTCGCAGACAATGCGAGCGCCTGCGGGAGAAAGATCATCGGTCCAGCCGCGGGTGACGGGATCCTCCGCGCCGAGAGTGACGATCGTCACTTGCGTTCTGACGCCCACTCGCTGGTGGATCCGATGGTTGCTATCAGGCATGAGTGATTAACGGAGCGTGCGCTGAAGTATGGTCTGGCCGTCGAAAGGAGTTCCCAGCTGCGCAACTGTATCCAAACAGACAGCCGCGCACAGGAACAATAAGGCTCATTCGAAGCTTAGTTCACGCCTTGCGCGTCGACAGTGTGGACGCGTAAATTTTCTGACATCAAAGGTCGAGGGCGATTCTTCGCCGGAAAGAAGGTCGAACGGGCATATGACCTGCGCCATCAACGCTGGTGGTTGCTCATGCCGTCGAAAGTAGGCCACATCAAAAGTAAAAGTGTTCTACTTGCAACGGTTGTAGCGTCTACAACTGGTAGTCGTCGTCAAAAACCGCCAGCAGGGATTCGGGCTGATTCTCGTCAGCGACTGAGGATTGCATCATCGACTGAGCACGGGCAATCGAGGCATCGCTGCTGACTGGGTGGAGCAGCAAAAACGCAGCTTTCTTGGCCAAAGAACTGGGATGCTCCAAATCCAATTGCAGATCGACGAGCCCGATCACGATGCCGGCCGGCAACTCGGTGAACGGAAACCGTTGGTTGCGCCCGCTGATCCTCAACACGACATAGTCCGGCCCTCCTTCCACAAAGGACACCGGAGTGGAGCGGCCGACGGTAAACGATTCTGCGGCTCCTAAACCGTCGACGGCCGCGCGCAACGCTGCCTGACAGTCTTGTGCCAAACTGGCGATTGTCTTCAGTCGAACGTACTGAGCTTGCTGTTCCTTGGTCAGTGCCTGCTCTTGAAGGGCTTCCATTTGCTGATTGGCGGCCTCGTAGTCCTGATTCCCCAGAGACTCGCGCCATTCCAACATAGCTGTCCGCCATTGCGACTTTTGCTGGTCGGTCAGTTCGGGTTCTTTCTTTGGCGGAGATGAGCTCGGCATGGGTGGATCGTTGCGCGGCATGGTGTCCGATGGAGGCGAATCCGGCTGGTTGGCATTTTCCTGATCACCAGTCATTGCTCCGCCAGTCTTTGCCGGTTGATCTTCCAGAGGAGTGTTGTTGCGCAGCGCGGCTTCTTGTTCATCAGTCAGTCCCTGGACGGATGGCAAACCACTGCCGCGCTGCGGGTCCGCTGCTGGCGCGTCGGCGGGTTGCGGCGGCTGAACTGCGGGAGCCGCAGCCGTTACGTCCTTCGGTTTTGGGGCGGGCTCCTTGCCCATGTTTAGCACGAAGAACAAACTGGCCATCACAGCGGCCAGCGTGCCAAGAATGCCCATCAAGCCCATCAGCATGGAGCGATCCCGCTTTCGGCGCAGTTTTCGGGCGATCGAACCGGCTGGCTTGGCTGCCGCAGTCCCCCCGGAGGTCACTAAACGAGCCGGCGCAACCTGGGCCTGTTCGATCTTCCGCGCTGCGGCTGGCTGTTTACTCGCTGGTTGGGCGGCGAGCACCGGCTGCCCAGCGCTTGGTCCGGTGGGCATGGGGTCAGCGACTTGGGCATTGACCGCCACTGGCGTACCGGTGATGGGCGCGGCCTGAGGGTTCAGGTTGTGGTCGGACACACCACCTTCTCCTCGCAACAAGCTAGCCAGCTTGTTGAAATCCGCGTCGGCATCATGGTCCGGCAGTTGATCCGAGTGCTCCAAGAACTCGGCCAAATCAAACGAACGCAACGGATCTCCGGCTGGTAAGACTTGATTCAGCGCGTCCCATCGCCAGTCTTCGGTGGGTTGCTGTTTCGATCCAAAAGCTGTTTCCCATTGGCGATCGTAGGCGGATTTGCGATTCACGTCCAACAGATGGTGCTTGCCCAGTTCCAACAGCCGCGCGGAACGCTTGGCCAATTCGGGTTGGCTGGACCGTTGTTGTTTGGTGATACGCAAAACGCGGCGCAGAGCGTCTTCAATGACTTTGGCATCCGATTCCAATGGCTGCAGCTTCAGCAGACCATACAGATCTGGCAACGAAGGCTTGTCTGACGATGCTGGAGAGGAGTCGACCATGGCGAAGCTTCCGGTTGAGAGAAGAGCAACAGTCAAAGCGTTCCGTCCCCGATTGCTTGGCCCTGGCTTCGACCACGCTGAGGAGCCCCGCTGCCGGAGAACCGCGGCAACTTCAGTCTACACCAAACGGCGGGCAGCATTTAAGCTGGTTAGCGGGATCACTCGGCAAGCTGGGTCGTCGGTAGAGTTTTTATTCCGTGGAATTTCTTGAGCGTATCTCTGATGAATGGCGCGACCGCTCAGCCGAGCTAGCGGCCTGGACGATGCGCTGCTTGGTCAATCGCACCGACGTATGGGGGCGGTACGTGGCCAAGAAGTACCGCGAGAAGTCTGCCAATCATGCCGTGACGGCGCCATTTCGCGACGAACGGGGCAAAGTGTTTCTCAACGAATCTTCGTTGGAGAAACACTATCGAACCCAGTTGGTTAGCGGCGTGCTGGGACTGCACAGCACATCCTCCGACCTGTCGTCGCGTTGGCTGGCCATCGATGTCGACTTGCACGATGAAGACGAGTTGTCGGTCACCGCCGAAGGAAACTTCGTTGCGGCTCGACACTGGCATCGTGTGCTAAGTGAACAGGGCTTTGACCCGTTGCTGATGGACTCCAACGGTCGTGGCGGGTTCCATCTGCTGGTTGTGTTTGCGGCGCCCATGTGCACACACAGTGTGCATCGGTTTGGGCAATCGCTGATCAACGATTACGCACTACGCGGTCTGGACGATCCACCAGAGTTGTTTCCGGGCAAGCCGCAATGGCATCACTATGGCGATTGGCTGCGCTTGCCTGGACGTCACCATACATGTTGTCCACCCATAGTGAGTTCATTAGTCAGAGCTCATGTTTCATGAACTTTCCCCTTAATATAGCGGGAAA
>JANQOL010000589.1 GCA_028289675.1 Pirellulaceae bacterium | reverse complement strand
GCCAGCTCCGGCCGGCGGTACATAGATTTGGTAGAGCATCAAATACACAATGACGCCGGTCACCGAGACGAAAAGCCAGATAGGCCACGTCCAGCGGGACAGACGACGATGCGCGTCCCGGCGGTCTCGCCAACCCAGGTAGATCGAAGCGATCGCCAAGAACGGCACCAAGGCCGCCAACAGAACGTGCGACAACAGTATACCGTAGTAAATGTAACGTACGGCCAGCGGTGCCACGTTGGTGTCGGTGGGGAACGGCTTGCTGGGCACGTTGGCGTGATAGGTCAAATAGCTGATCAAGAAGACCACGCTAACACCAAAGGTGGCCAGCATGACACGTTTGTGCGCCTGATGGTGCCCTCGTTTGACCAACACGTAGCCGATCACTAGCAGCACGGCAGCCAGACTGTTGAGCGACACGTTGAGATGTGGAAGCCACTGAATCACGTGGTCTTAACTCCTGCAGAAGAGCCTCATTGATCAACCACCTGCGGTCCGTCCCAGGCGCACTTCTTGATTTTGGTGGTGCTTGTTTTTGACGAAGTAGAGAACCACCATCGTTGATGGCGCGGGCCATGTGTCGGTGCGAATCGCACTAGGTGTCTTCTCGAATCTGGTCGGTGTCGGTGTCTGCCTCGACCGAGTCGTCCTCGCCACCGGAATTCTCTTCGTCGGGCAACACGCCGCCCGCATCCAACAAACGCTGGATGTCCTGCTGCAGGGCCGTCCATTGTCCATCGTCCGACCAGGTATACAGGCCAAACATCTTGCCCGCGGCATCCATCAATGCGAATTTCTCTGGGTGGCCGCGCCGCACGACGCCCAGGCTGAAGTACTCGCTTCCCACGCGTCGGATGTAGTTCATCTTTCCAGTCATGAACAGCCATTGCTCTGGGTCGGCTTCGAATCGTTTCGCGTATTCGGTCAGCACCTCAGGTGTGTCCATTTCTGGATCGCAAGAAATACTCAGGAAGCGGACACCCTGCCCTTGGAATTGCTTCTGCAGCTCTTGAACTTTGCTGTTTTGACGGACACAGATCGACGGGCAGGTCGAGAAAAAGAACCCAGCCACATAGGGCTGCCCTGCCAAATCCTGGCTGCCTACCTTTTCGCCCGAGCGCTCCGTTAGCACAAACTTGGTGAGCCATTCCTCGTCGGAGCCGTCTGAGACCGCGCGATCCGGAATGACGGTTCTCGACGTGCCCCGCGTGCCATCGCTCTCAATCAGCTCACCTTGATCGTTTTCGACAAAGGCGCGACCCGCCTGACCAGACGAAAGGGATTGTCCCTGACGCGTGGCCAGCATGAGACCGATTCCAACCAGTAGCAGGATGGCCAGCAAGGCAGAGAACAACTTCATCGCAAATCTCCCTGTACAGGTCGCGAGACGCTACGCCACGCGGCCACCAATGTCGCCACCAGGAATGCGGCGGATACCAACCAACAAACCGTCAGGCCAGGCAACCAAAACGGCAGTGCCTCGCCGGACGAGCTCGACGGAACCTCACACAGCATTCTACGCAGCCCACCAATCACATAGCTCATTGGATTACAGCGCATTACCCAATGCATGACAATTTGCCCCACCCCAGCCTCGGCTTGCGGTGCTGGAATCGGAAAAAACGCTCCGCTCAACAACCACAGCGGCATCAGCACTAGGTTCATGATGGCGTGAAAGCCCTGCGTCGAATCCATGGGCCAGGCAAAGAACACGCCCAAGGCTGTCAACGCCACAGCCGCGAGCGCCATCAAAGCCACGGCACCAGCCAGACCCCAAGTCAATGCGACGCTGCCTACAGCACAGGCCAAGATCAGGAACAACATGGCCTGAGCCCAAGCAATGGCCGCGCCACCCAGAATCTTGCCGGCCGCGATCGTCCATCTCGGTACCGGCGCTACCAGCACATTTTGCAAAAAGCCCTCACGACGATCTTCGATGATCGAAATGGTGGTGAAGATGGCGGTGAACAACAAAATCAGTGCCAAGGTGCCAGGCAGATAATACGTCATAAAGTCCTGGTCGCCGCCTCGAAAAGCGGAATGCATCCCGGTACCAAACAGGAGCCAAAACAGAATGGGTTGCCCCAAGGCGCCAATCACCCGATTGCGCTGCCGGAAAAATCGTACCCATTCTCGTTTCGTCAACATGCCCACACAGGCTAGCGCATCGCCGTGTGTCGCGGTTTCGGAATCGGTCAACCTGGATGAATTGGTCAATGGACTACCCAGCGCATTCTATTTTGGTGGTGCCGATCGAAGCGGGCGCTGTGTCGCCGGCTCCGTTTCCGCCTCAACGTTTTCCTCCGACAGCTTCCAGAAACGGTGGCCCGTGCGAGCCACGAACACGTCTTCTAAACTGGGCTGTCCCAACGTGATTGACCGAATGCGATTTCCAAATTGACCATTCAACGGAGCGACTAGCTCGGACGCTTCCGGACCAATCACCTGGATGCTTCGTTCCAACCGGCGGGCTTGACTGGTGCGTTCTCGCAACCATTCCAGCACATCCTCGATATCTTCGGTTTGAATACTCAATACCTGGCCGCCCAGACTGCCACGCAGCTCTGCGGGCTCGCCGTTGGCTACGGTGCGTCCTTGATGCAGAATCGCGATTCCATCCGCTTTGTCGGCTTCTTCCAACAAGTGCGTGGTGAACAGCACCGTCAACTCGGCCGACTGCCGCAATTGCTGGACCGCATGCCACATGTCCAGCCGAGCTGCCGGATCCAGTCCGGTGCTCGGCTCGTCCATCAACAACAGACGGGGGCGATGCAACAACCCCTTGGCCAACTCGACCCGTCGCTTGAGGCCTCCTGACAATTGTTCGGCGGGTGTGTCCAAGCGTTCTTCCAAGCCCAACTTGGCGACAACATCGTCCATCCGCCCGGACAGCTGCGCGCCCCGCAATCCGTACAGCGCTGCCTGGCAACGAATGTTTTCGCGAACGGTTAGCTTGCCGTCCAAGCTGGGTGACTGAAAAACGACGCCCAACATCGAACGCACTTGGGACCGCGCGGTCGACACCGAATGGCCGAAGACTTGCAGGCTGCCTTGCTGCATGGCAGCCAGGGTGCTGATCAGCCGAAACAGCGTCGACTTGCCGCTGCCGTTGGGTCCTAGCAAGGCGTAGGTCTGCCCAGCGGCAACTTCCAGATCCAAACCCTGCAGAGCCGGTTGGGATCCATACGAGAAGCGGAGCTGCTCGGCTGTGAGGGCCGTCGCTTGTTGAGACACCTGGGCTACGCCAACCAGCAGGAAAGGAGAATCAGCAACATGGTCAGCGGCAAATGCAGCAGGCTAACGTGCAACATACGTCGGGCGGTCGGCACGTCCGGTCGGCGTACATACCGCCAGGCAGCCAACAACTGCCAAGCAGAGACCGCCACAGCCAGTAATGTCAGCACGCCGGTTAGCCATCCGGTCGGTGGAACGGCAATTGGCGCCAGCACAACCAAGGCCACTGAGCCCAACATGGCATGCCAGCCGGCCCCTCGACCACTCGGATCGGTGACCGTGATCATGCGATACCCGGCTGCTTCGTATTGTTGACGATACATGGTGGCGATAGCCATGAAGTGGGGCAACTGCCAGGCAATCAACACCCCCAACAACACCCAAGCTTGGCTAGCCCACAGCGAACCACCGGCAGCCGCCCAACCCATCCAAACCGGCAGCGCGCCGGGAATCGTACCGACCAACGTGTTGGTCCAGCTCACGGGCTTGAGTGGCGTGTAGACCCATACGTACAGCAACCACGTGGCCAACCCACACAACATTGTGGGCATGTTGACAAACCAGGCCAGGTAGCCTGATCCGACAATGACCAATACCCAGCCCATCCAAGCAGCCTGGCTGGACGCCACGCGCCCGCTGGGTAGCGGCCGCTTGCACGTGCGAATCATGACGGCGTCCCGCTCGCGCTCCAGCCACTGGTTCAGAACGCTGGCGCTAGCAGCCACCAACGCAGTTCCCAAACACGCGTGAAACACCGTCCATAGACCCACGCCGCCACCCGCCGCGACCATGGCCATGACCACCGTTAACAGGATCATTACCAAGATGCGTGGTTTGGTCAGTTCGATGTAGTAGGCCACTCGGGTCTGTCGAACTGCAGCTGGTTTTACATTGCCGGTTGTGTCCACTGTTCACTCACTTTGTCCGCCTGCGAACGCCAAGCTCTCAACGCGACCACCGTCGCGAAACTAATAATTAACGAACCCGTTGCCATGTGGGCCGTCACCACAAAACTTTCCCAATACCCTTTGGCCAGAATCGTGTAGGCCGCCAACTCCCGATGCATTTCGGGCCACGGGAGTGCATAGTTTACGATCCAAGTCCCGATTCCCAAAGAGATCTGAAGAAAGACCAAGCCAACTAGCCACCTCGCAGGCCCAGCCACCCGTTTAGGTGTGGCCCTCTGAAGCGTTGCAGCCAGAGCCACGACCAAAACCAGCAGCAACACCAAGCCCGCCATGGCAAGATGCCCGTGGACAAATCCAGTAAACACTCGCGGACTTACCCAACCAGTGACGTGACGCAGTTGCGCTCCGAGCACCAATTGCCCGTAACAGCTTATCCATAGCGTAGTGGCCATCCAGGCCAACCACGGTCGGCCGTGGGCATTCGTCGTCGCCTCCGTCCGCCACTGACGCTCGATCCACCATCGTGAACTCATGACTGCCGTGGCTGTGGCCGCCGCGAAAAACAGCGGTCCAAAGCAACCATGAATCATCGCAATCATCCGTTCGTCCAACAGCACACGCGCCCCGCCCAGCGCTCCCTGTACGATGACAGCCACCAAAATCAACACGGCCCAGTGGCGAAACCAACTCCGGTTCTCGCAGTAGTAAGATACGACTACCAAACCGATCGATAAAAACCCGGCCACGGTACCCAGCAGCCGATGGCTATGTTCCACCAACAAATCAAATGGCCCAAACAACCAGGTGGATGGCGGATAAGCAAACATGTTCCAGCCGTAGGTCCCGGGCCAGTCGGGCACTGCCATGCCAGCGTCGTAGGTGGTTACCAAACCGCCTACCCAAATCAATGGAAACACGGCTACGGTCAGTAGCTTGGCCAACCAGTGAACGGCCCCATGGTAACGAGCCGATCCAGCGGAAATGTCTCGGTCACCGGCGGAGTGCAATTCGACACCAGATTCCGCGTCGCCGCCTGGAACCGGAGTTGACCCTGGCGAAGTTGCACCTCCCGACGACTCGTGGACCGCCTCGTTCTGAGGTGGAGCGTGAGACAGCGATTCACCCATCGACGGTCTCCTCCGCAGCCTTGGCTTCGGCACGCAAGCTCAGCAAGAAATTGACCAGATCCCAGACTTCCGTCGGACTTAGCCCCTGAGGATTCTCCGGTTGAACGGGCACCGCGGGCATCGGTGTTCCCTCGATGCCGCAGACGATCCGGGTATAGAGTTCGGCTGGCGAGTCCCCGCCACGAAACAAACCGTGCCTCAAATTGCGGGGCAAGATGTTGCGAGGCTTGAGAGCCCCCAAATCCAACATTGGCCGCAGTTGCTCCTTGTCACTGGGGTTCAATCCAGCCAGCACCGTCCACTCGCGTGTCCAATCATCGTAGTTATTTTGTTGGCCATCACCTTCCGCGTTGGCCCCGTGGCAAAAAGCACAACCGGCCACCGTTCCTTGAAACAAACGTTGACCATTAGCAATGGACTGCCGCACTTGCTCCGCGTCGTGCCCAGATTGTCCGACCAATGGAAATCCTTCGGGAGGTGACGCGTCGGCCACGATGTGTCGCTCAGCCAACTCCCAGGCATCAGAAATTTCCCGAATCATGTCTTCGACCAGAGATAACCGTTCCGTGTGCAAGTCTGGATTCTTCGCTTGCAAATCCGGTTCATACAGTCGTTCACCAAGATCGACATCCAGGTTGTAGGCTGCATATTGCAAGAGAGCCCGCTCCGTTTCACCGCGCACGGATAGATAAATGACATAGTCCACAATCGCATCCGCGTCGCCGTCCGACAATAGCCGGAACGAGGGCATGCTGGTTCCCATGATGCCCCGAGTTAACAAGCGCCGCAGATCTTGGCGAGTGGGCTTCGATCCGTTGCGCGTGTTTTTGAATTTGAATTTGCCCAACAGGAAGTTGCGTGGATAAGGATTCAACAGGACCGCAGCGGGGCCAATTCCGTTGCCGTTGACGCCATGACAGGTCACACAGTGTTCCCGATAGAGCCCCCAGTGCACATCATCTTCGTCGCTGTAGACCGGACCGGCCGCGCGTCGTAGCCGCTCCGGGTCCACCAACGTCGACGCACTAAGGCAGTCGGGCCAGCATGGTTCGTCCGGCGTTCCAAACAATTCGGTCAGCAGGCGACCGGCGTCGTCTGACACCTGGGCCATGGGAATGGACTCGGTCAGTTCAAACCGCTTGGACACCAACTCGTTGGCGTTAAAACTGTCGCTGGGTGTCCCACAGCCGCTTGCTAGCAAACACCAGCCGGCCATCCATGCCATGAGCGACCGATGCCGATCGGCGCGACCCAAGACACAGACAGTTTTTAGAGACGATCGGTAAACCATGGTTTCCGGCTTGGACGCTTCAACCGGTCTGAGGTGTGAACGATTGACGCGCGATTCGAATTTCATGGACGCTAAAAAGCCTGCGTCCATGCAGCTCCCACTACGGCATTGTACTTTTGCAGGTAGTGCCGGGGCCGAATAAAGTCCGGCACACCGGCGCGTGCCAGTGCCTGGACGCTCACCAGTCGAATGAGACGCCATCGGCACTTGTTCGTGCCGAGACTCAGCAGCGGCCTTCTGCTCGGAAAAGTGCAGCCTGCGAGGCCACCACTAGCCGGCCAGCGCCACTTTCATGTCTTGACCAACACGAAGCGCGAGCGAGTGAACCAGTTACGTCGAAACACACTCAACCCGCGCTTCATGTTGGTATTTGCTAGGCTTCAGCCAAGAGTGC
>JANQOL010000566.1 GCA_028289675.1 Pirellulaceae bacterium | reverse complement strand
GTTGTAGGATCCCTTACGACCTTGGTCCGTGGACCAGGCCGTGCCCAGGTGAACGTACTTGCCGCCCACTTTGATCATCGTCGCGCCTTCGTGACCAATACGCCGCATGGGCTTGCCATTCGGGCCGGTGCGGGAACCTGACGGATCAATCCGCACTGGCTCGGCCGCGTAGCTGGTCAGATCATCGCTCAACGGTGCGATAAGCGTATTGCCCCACAGTAGATAACGCGTGCCGTCGTCATCGGTGAAAATCGATGGATCATGTCTCGCTCCCAACCTGCCAGTCATCGGATGAGTCCAGGGACCGGCCAAGTTGGCGCCTGCTGTCAGCGCGAGACTCGAATGACGCTTGGGACAATGCACTAGCGCCCAGCGGCCTTTGTCTGCCAGCCAATGGACTTCTGGAGCCCAGATCAACCTTTGGGCAATCTCTTGGCCGGTACGCGACTTCAGGGTGTCATCCACGGTGAAGATTGGACCAAGCGATTCCCACTCGATCAGGTCCTTGCTGCGCCACAGGCGAACTTGATCCCCGACAATACTCGCGTCGCCCAGTCCGATGTTGTAAGGATTCTTGGCCTCACGTGGATCGCCTGCTCGAGGTTGTGTGCCAGTCAAGTAATAGTAGTCGTCGAGACCGATCGTAATGTATGGATCTCGAATCCAACCGCTCTTGATGTAAAGTGCTCGGTCGTGGGACTGGAGACCGGCGCGAATGGTCTCGGGTGTCATCACGGGACCCGGCACGCGATCGGTAGGCACTTCGCGCAGGGCCTCCTTCGAGAGCTGGCCTGCTTGACGGGATGGTCGCGGCGCCGCTGCAAACAAAACTTGGTGCAATTCAGCCAGTTCATGGGCGGGAATCTTGATGACCTGACGATCGTACGTCATCAGCCCGTTGATCTCGCCTTCGACATCCGTGGTTTGCGTGTAAACTCCCGCGGCAATACCTTGGCTTCGCAGGCCGTTTAGCATCTGGATGGACGTCGCATAGCGCTCTTTGTATTCGGCCTTGTTCTGCGGAAGTCCACCATAGCCCCAATTGCGCCGGTTCATGTCCCACAGATGACCTGGCACCGGATAACCGTGGCCACCAAATTCGCCGATGACTTTGATGTAGTTGTCAAAGCGTCCTCCGGCCCCGTCCGCAAAGGGAAACTCGGGGTGTGGATACTTGTGCGCATCGACAACATCTCCAATCGGCCAAAAGTTCCCTCCACTGGCGATGTTGATCATCCGCGTTGGATCACGGCGGACCGTCCACTGGCCAACTTTCATTGTCAAATGTTGGCCCCAGCGTTCGTTGAACGGCACCCAGCTGACGATTGACGGATGACTTTCCAGCGATGTAATCATCCGATCCAGCTCCAACATGAACTGCTGGTGCTGTTCTGCGGGCCACTTGGCGTCGACTGGATCCGGTTTCAGTCGTGTCCATTCTGGCCAAGCTCGATTGCCGACACCGCCGCTGACGTGGTCTTGCCAAACCATCATGCCCAATCGATCGCAATGGTAGTAATAGCGGCGCGGCTCGACTTTGATATGTTTGCGGATCATGTTGAAGCCGGCGGACTTTAGCCATTCAATGTCAAACAGCATGGCTTCGTCGGACGGCGGAGTCAGCAGTCCGTCGGGCCACCACCCTTGGTCCAGCGGGCCCCAGTGGAAAATCGGCTTTCCGTTCAGCGTGAATCGCCAATGCCCATCCGCGTCTTTGACTTTGCCGACGTCACGTATTCCGGCGTATGAGGCGACCTGGTCAATGGTTTGCTCGTTGTCATCCAGCAGCCGAACGGACACGTCGTACAAATGTGGATCGGAGGGGGTCCACAGTTTGGCGTTTGGCACGTCGACTTCGATTTTCTTTCCGCCGCGGGCGCGGGCGACAATTCGTTCACCATCCCTGACAATGACATCGACCTCGCGATCTGCGTCCGTTTTTGTTTCCACCATGATGGAGCCGCGGCTGGCGGAAGTGCCGATCTTGACGTCTTCAATATGCTCCTGGGGAACCTCCTCCAGCCACACCGTTTGCCAAATTCCAGACACTTGCGTGTACCAAATACCTCGCGCGTTGATGACCTGCTTACCACGCAGCTGAAATCCTTCGGTGGCATCTTCAACGCGCACTACAATTTCGTTGTCGCCCTGCCGCAGTTCGGCGGAAATGTCCATGAAGAAAGGCGTGTTTCCACCGACGTGCTCGCCAACCGAAGCTCCGTTCACAAAGACTTGGCAGCGATAGTCCACGGCTTCGAAGTTCAGTAGCCAGTTTCTGGCCGCCGGCTTTCTGTCGATGGTGAATGTGCGCCGATACCATAGCGCCTCACTGGCATCCAGCAACCTTTGGACGCCGCCCAGTTTCGATTCAAGGCAGTAGGGCACTAGGATCTGGCCGTTCCATTCCGACGGCGATTCTTGGGTTTCAATGGGTGTGATGGCGTAATCCCAATTACCATTCAGATTGGTCCAGCTCTCTCGCTTCATCCGAGGCCGAGGGTATTCGGTCCATGCATTTTCAGGACGGACTTCCTGGCCCCATTGGGTGATCAGCTCCGAAACGAAGGGCTTTGTACTGCGCTTCGGCGCTGGCAGCTCCGGCACGTTGTCGGCATCAATGAGGTGCACGTCGATGAATTGTCCGCCCGTCGTCTGCTTGCAGTGAACGGCCAGCGTGTTCTTCCCAACACGCACAGCCGACTGCTGTTGCTCGTCCAGCGGTACCACGATGTACTTGGTTTGATAGCCCTTGACCTTGGCTACCGGTTTTCCGTTGATGTAGACCTCCGCGTCCTCATCGTGGTGCATCAACAGCGCGGGCTTGGCAGGCACTTCCTTCAGCGCAACCGTCTTACGCAGCCAAATGCTGTTGGTTGCCCAAGTCGTCCCGATACGGGCGCCTGGTGTGCCGCGCGTTCCAAATCCACCATGTCCCGTCTGCCAATCGGAGGTATCAAAGTCAGGCTTTCGCCAGCCCTCACCGGGGCGACGTAACGTATATCGCCACTCGTCGACAACTGATTGCCCAACACATACGGAGGTGAGCAATGCCAACGCACCAGACATCACTAGGGTTATGGTGTTTTTCATATTGATACTCGAGATTGTTATCACGCCGGTTTGGATCGACTTACTTGGTTCGTTTCTTGCCACGATTGCGAGGAACTGGCTCGGGATAGTTCTCAAGCACTGCCTTGAGTCGTCGGACGACTTCGGGACGATCCGCGGCCAGATTCTTGGACTCAAGTGGATCGGCTTCGTAGTCGTACAATTCGTATTCCGCCGTCTCGAGTGCTGCCCCAAACGCCCGCCACTCAACCAGGCGATATCTTTCAGTGCGAATGGCACGGCCTAACTTCTGCTTCGGGTAGGCGTGGTAGGCGTGATCGCGAACGCGTTGCGTGGGATCCTTTAGCACGG
>JANQOL010000563.1 GCA_028289675.1 Pirellulaceae bacterium | reverse complement strand
CGGATCTTTGAGCACACTAACAAAGCTGTGCCCCTCGGTGTCAAAGTCCGAAGTGGCACCGGCGACTTCCAACACCGAGGCGGCAATGTCCACGGAGCTAATCAGCGCTGTGGATATGCCAGCCGGCTTGATGTGCTCCGGCCAGTGGACGATCCATGGAGTCCGAATGCCACCGTCGTACAATGTTGTTTTGTCTCTCGGAAACGGACGGCCATTGTCGCTAATGAAAATCACCAGCGTATTACGATCCACTTGCTGGTCTCTCAATTTGTCCATGACCCGACCCACGTACGTGTCCAGCCGGCCGATTTCGTCGTAGTACATCTGTAGATCTTTCCGGACGGCGGGCACATCCGGCAAGTGAGGTGGCACAACAACGTCTTCCAAGCGATGCGGCGGATCCAAAGCGCCCTCGTTGTACTCCCTATGCGGATCCAAGGCGGCCAGCCACATGAAGAATGGCCGGTCTCGCGGACGGTCTTCCAGGGCCCGTTCCCAATCTTCGCAGCCGCTAGGTTGCTGGGCGATCATCTTGCCGGGCTGGCCATCTGCGCCCGAGGGAAGCACGAATCCAGCGGTGGACGCTTCGTAGATGCGATCGAAGTGCTCCCGGACCGCGTCTCCCAAGTGCCATTTGCCGGCAGCGGCCGTGTAGTAGCCCAACTCACGCAGTCGTCCAGCAAACGTTTGACTGCCACTGGGCAGCGGCCAATGCAGTTGTTCCGCGCCCGTATTGTGCGGGTACTTGCCAGTCAAAATACTTGCCCTGGAGGGACTGCACGAGTTGGTTGTCAAATAAGCATGTTGGAATCGCAATCCCTCCGCGGCCAATCGATCGATGTGGGGAGTGCGAATGGCCGGATGTCCATACGCGCCACAATCGTCCCAGTTCATATCGTCAGCAATGATTAGCACCACGTTGGGACGTTCGTCTGCCCGAAGTAGAGGCAACGCGGCCAAGTTGCCAACGACGAGCATCCAACATCCAAGCCAGAAACTCATCCTCGGTAAGCGCAAGTTTGCCATGGTGAGGCCGGATTGGCTACGAGTCGGCATGAGTGGTTTCCTGATCCGGTTGCCAGCCTGGCGCGAACGTAGATGGCGCGGGATGACGAGGGTGCGCCGGCTGGTCGCCAAGTCGTTGGACGAACCAGCTATGGTAACCCATGAAAACGTCCAAACCAGCGGGCGTGGCAAAGAGCGCAGTGACAGCCCGCCGCGAATCGGACCGGTCAGCACGAACCGCGTGGGCAAAGCAACTGAAAACGGCCCTGCATGAAAGCAGTGCGCGACGAGCTGCAAAGACAGTGAGCCGCGGAGAGGATACTCGCGACCCTCAGCTGCTTGACCAACGGATCACGCTAGCGCGGTGGATTCAACCACTCCATGCCGGCCCGAATGTCGTCGTAGACTGGCCCTTTCCATCCGTGGCCGCCACCGTAGGTCTTTAGCGTGACTTGAAGGCCAGCTTGGCCTAGCTTTTGTTCGGCGTCTTGCGCCATTTGGTAAGGACAGGTTGCGTCGTCCGGCGAATGGTACAGGAAAACCCGTTTACCGGCGGCGCGATTTAGACTGGGCAACTGATCGGGCTTGAACACGGACATGGCGATGAAGGCGCCGGTTAACGGAGAGTTTTCATCTAGCAGTGAAGCATAGACGGCCGGGCCGCCCGAAGACCACGCGAGTGCAAAGACCCGATCGGGATCAATCTTCCACTGCTGCCGAGCGTCCTCGACGATGGCTCGAATGGACGATTCAGTGGTCGCGTATCGGGCCGCGGATTGCGAAGTGGGCCAGACGATATGCGGCGGTGCCACAGGTTGAACCAACACATAACTCTCCTGCAGAGCTTGTTGGTGGATCCGGCGTACGAACGGATGGAAGTCCACCGATCCGTCCCCACCAGGCAATACGACTAACAGCGGATGTCCGGCCGACGTCGGGGGTTGCTTGGAACCAGGTGGGATCGCTAGATACCGCGTCCAGCTACCATCGGATAGCTGCAGCGATTTGGGCCGCGGTATGGGTAGCTCTTTCGCGGTCGACTGGGGCAGCGAGTCAGCGACTTTCGAGTTGGCCGAGGGACGCATCAGTGGCCCTTCTTCCTGATCGGTATAGAACAATTCCAACTCGTCAAACCAGACACGCCCGGGTCCATAGATCTGCAAAGCGACATGAATCGTGGACGTGCCCTGGGGAATCGCGATGCGTCCGCCATAGTCTTTCCAATCATGAGTCGCGGGAGCATTGTTGTTCGACTCTTGAGCACCGATGTAGGCCAGCCATTCATGAGAGATCATGTTGTTTTGCGGACCGAGGAATTGCAAATCCAAGATTGCCTTCGTGGCCTTGTCGGCTTTGACCTTGACGACCGCACCGACGACGGGTTCCTGACCACGGTGAGTGATCGCGCGCGACCACTGTGCGATGGGAAAGTAACGCTTGGCCGACTTCTGTAGGCTCAGGCTTCTCGATCCATCCGAGCCGGTCTTGGCGTAGACATATTTGACGCCAGCAATGTTGGCGCCAGAACGCCATCCGTCTGGGGCCTGGCCGCCTTTCTCAAAACTGTCGGTCAAAAAGACACGCTGCGCCAACGTGCTGGATGAACCTATCAAGCACGTGGTGAAGAGACACAAAAAACATGAACGTGCGCGCATCGCAACTCACTCCTTGGACACCACGAAGGCGCCATCGGTTAAACAGACGTTGATTGTCGGAGCCGTGATCGAACAGGTCACCGTTTGCCAGTCTTCTTGACGATAGCGGCAACCGAGTGCGACCCGATCTCCAGTTTTGAACCAAGGAGCGCTGATACGTCCAGCGTCGTCCGAGACGAGGGTGACGTGCCGCGCTCCGCCAGGGTATAGAAAGTGCTCTTCGCCAGATGAGGCAATTCGATCTTTGAGACGTACTTGGACGCCGCTCAACGGTCGCCCCGACTCGTCTTTGAAATGAACGAGGCACCGGGTGGCCGGCTCCAGCGTAAACCGCAATGGCGCGCGTTGGCCGCCGGTTGTTTGCGTCACATATTGGGATTGCATTTCCCAACCGTCCATGAGCGCGACGACGTTGACTTCATAGTAGTCTCGCTGTGGGGTCACGCCGCTCAGCGTGAAACGACCCTGCTGGCCAGTCGTGGTCCGGTACGACCGCATGTTAAAGCTCTCGTCGGGCCAAGCTTTAACGCTGACGATGACGGTCGCGCCGGCAATTGGGTTGCCATGGCTGTCTTGCACGTCGCCGGCAACATCGCCGCTCCAATCGTTGTCGATCAAAGACGTGATCGCCGCCGGCAAGGTGGCCACCGATCGGTGAGACTGTCGATCGATGAGAAAGAAAGCGAAGAGTCCCGCCACACTGACGGCCAGCAACGCTGTGACGGCCAGGTGAATACGATGCAGCAGCGCGAGTCCGCCTTGTGTCTCTTGGCGACACTGCTGAACCACTTGATCGACGTCTCCAAAGCGTTTCAGGGCCGCCAGGCGAGCTTCGTCGGGTGGCATGCCATCGCTCATCAGATCCAACGTTCGTTCGCCGACGTGGAATGCGATTTCCTGCTGGATCCGGTCGCTGGCCAATTGATCGAGCTGAGCCGCGGGCGTGCGGATGTACTGCCGAATTGTCTGTAGCAACTCCGTCATGTGGTCACCTCAAGCGAGCGAACTTCATAATCAAACCAATGGCGTTGCTCAGTGAATTCCAGGCCTCGTGTTCAACGGCCAATTGAGCGCGGCCCAGCTGCGTGAGTTGGTAATACTTGGCCCGGCGGTTGGATTCCGACTTGCCCCACTCGGACGTCACCCAGCCTTTGCGTTCCATGCGATGTAGCGCTGGATAGAGCGAACCTTCTTCGACGATCAAGGCGCTCCGGCTGGTGCGCTCCAGCCAGCGGGTGATTTGGTAACCGTGCAGCGAGCCTGATTGGAGGGCTTTGAGGATCAGCATGTCCAGCGTGCCCTGAAGCAAGGCTGCTTTGTCGGACTTTCCCATGATTGGTCCTGCGTGAGTCGTCGGCCAGAATTTTTTCCCATGAATGTCTAGGGGAATAGTGTCGCAGGTTTACCTAGAATGTCAAGGGGAAGGATCGCGGGCGGTCCAAGAGTGACCGAGTTCGTCCAAGAATGGCGGTCTGGCCGCGATTGGCCACCGCTGGGAGATTCGTGGACGGTAGACGCTGTAGGCCGCTTGGCGCGCTAGCCTTGGATGCTAACTAGTGTGATGGCGCCGACGATCACTCGGTAGATTGCGAACAGGGCGAAGCCGTGCTGGCGCACCCAGCCCATGAACCAGGCAATGACCGCCCAAGCCACGACGAAACTGACGGCAAAACCAACGCCCAGCACCAGCCATTGTTGTCCGCTAACTGATGGCGATTCCAGTACGAACTGGAGCAGCTTGTAACCGGTGGCGGCCACCATGACCGGAATTGACAGAAAGAAACTGAACTCCAGGGCCGCCGTGCGGGAGAGGCCCATGATTTGTCCGCCCGCGATCGTCGACATCGAACGGCTGACGCCCGGAAAGGCTGCAGCGAAGATCTGCGTCAAGCCGATGATCACCGCTTGCATTACGGTCATCTCTTCCATGTGTTCTGTGGTGGCTCGCTGGCTAAAGTAGCGATCGACGAACCACATCACAATTCCGCCCAGGATCAAGGCCCAGCCGATGACGGTCAAGTTTTCCAGATTCTCTCCAATGAACTTGTCCATCAGGAAGCAAGGGACAGCCGTGATGACGAAACTCAGCGCGACCAAGGCCAACGGGTGGCTCCACCACTGATGTTGACCGGATGCGCCGCTCGGGTACGTGCGTAGGAAGCCTTGAATCCGTTCGCGGAAGTAGACTAAGACCGACAAGATGGCCCCCAGCTGGATCACGATGGCAAACATCTTCCAGTAGTCAGAATCCAGTGGCAGTTCCAACAGTTCTTGCGTGAGTCGGATGTGCGCGGTCGAGCTGACCGGCAGGAACTCGGTGAGTCCTTCGACGACTCCAATGATCACGGCGGCCAGGTAATCGTTCACTTGGTCTCATTTTCTAGTGGAAAAAGTAGTCGGCGCGATTGCCCGTCGAGCGGTGGAGCCACCGAGCGGCGATAGGCGGCCAAAATGTCCCGGGGTATGCCAAGGTTGCCCCATAATTATGATGGTCATCCAACATTTGGTCCTGGGCCGGTTCGATTCGTCAAAGCGCCGTGCGAGTTGCTGCGAGAAATTCCATGTCTAACCAACGTAACGGTTTTACCGACGATTTCGTCAACCTGCTGCGCGGCCTGTGTATGGGGTCCGCCGATATTGTGCCCGGCGTATCAGGCGGCACAATGGCCTTGATCCTCGGGCACTACGAGCGGCTGGTGACGGCCATCAGTCACGTAGATCGGCACAGTTTGGATTTGCTCAGGCGGCGAAAGTGGCGTGACGCCTGGGAGTACACGGATGCAAGATTTCTAGTCGGTTTGGGCTTGGGAATCGCGATTGGCGTGGTGGCATTGGCGTCTTTGATGCACTATTTGTTAGAACACCAGCAGGCCTACACCTACGGTTGTTTCTCCGGTTTGATCTTGGGGTCCAGCATCCTGGTCGCCAGACGCTTGAGCCACTGGAGCTGGTCGACCTTGGTCTGGGCGCTGATCGGGGCGGTCATCGCTTGGCAGATTTGCGTCCTGCAACCAATGACCGGCACGCTCAGTCCGTTGACGGCGTTTCTCGCGGCAACCGTAGCGATTTGCGCCATGATCTTGCCGGGAATCAGTGGAGCTTTTGTGCTGTTGCTGTTGGGGCTTTATCACCCGATCACGGAGTTGATCAAAGGCCTGCCCAAGGGCGAGATCACGCTCAACGGTTTGATCATTGTGGCTGCCTTCGGCGCCGGTTGTCTGGTTGGCCTGTTGGCCTTTAGCCGGCTGCTGAAGTGGCTTCTCCAGCATCGCCATGACACGACGATGGCTTTGTTGTGTGGGCTGATGTTGGGCTCTCTCTACAAGATCTGGCCATTCCAACAGGTCACTGAGGCCACCGCCGGATTGCGTCTCAAGGAACAGAGATTTGATTTAATCTGGCCGAGCCAGAGTGAAGCCAGTTGGTTGGGCGTGCTCATCGCAGCTGTCTTGGCTTTGGTGGCCAC